>DBDN01000076.1:0-5827 GCA_002293615.1 Betaproteobacteria bacterium UBA931
GCACTTTTAAACCATAATTGACACCGAGCGGATCAGGCCGTCATTACATTGAAAATAAGGGTGGGGCATGACCGGGCTAAAAGAACCAGCACCCCAGATTGGATAACCGTTTAACCATACCGTATGGGATCCATCGTCTCCTATATTGTTCCAGTAGCTTAAAAGCGCCTGTTTCGAGACAAATGGGCCGTTGATTGTTTGCGCTGAAGAAGAAGAGACAAACCCCAGCAAAGATAAAGCAGCAAAGATGGCCGCAACGATGTTTTTAATTTTCATAGTTTTTCCTTGTAATAAAAGCAGAGCGGATGCTCAGGAATAGTTAATCACAAAAAATTTACTATTGTGAGCAATGCACGTACCAAGCAGTAAAAAATACTCCTATTTTTGGCTCCAAAAAACTACAAAACCGCCTATTTTGAAGACCGGCCTGCCAATTACGGTTCAAAAGTGCGCCGCAGTTTCGGTTGAAAAATGCACCATTTTTAATATGCTATTCTGTCCGCCGGTATCGGGCGTCACTTTTTGTTTGAAAGAAGGGCTTTACCGAACCAACCGATCATTCACCAAAGGAGTTTGTATGTTTTCTCTTCGCACATTCCTATCGCACAATGCCGTCGCGTTCCTGGCCTGCGCGCTCATCCCGTCGTTTGTTTTCGCTCAGGAGCCGATGAGTCGCGAAATCTGGAAAGCAGGCGATATGTCCGTTACGACGATCCAGGATGTTTCCAACGAGATGGCCGCTTCCATTTTTAAAGGCCCTGCGTCCGAAAAAGAAAAGGAAAGGTATTTTACCGATGGCAAGGCCAAAGCCGGCGTCAACGTTTTCCTGTTACGGGCAGGCGGCAAGGTCGTGCTTTTTGATACGGGTAACGGAGCCCGGTCGCAGGGCAAAACGCTTGAGCAGCTCGGCGGCCTGGGCGTCAAGCCGGAGGACGTCGATTTTGTTCTGCTTACGCATTTGCACACGGATCACATCGGCGGGTTGCTGCGGGAAGGGCAGCGTGTTTTTCCCAAAGCGAAATTGATGATCTCGAAACCTGAGCTCGAGTCGTGGATGGCTCTTGCGGAAAAAGATCCTTCCAACGGCAATGCGGCTTTGGTCAAGACGACAGTTGCCGCCTACGGGGCCGACATTTTGCCGCCGTTTTCCTTTGGCGATACCTTGCAGCCCGGTGTCGTGGCGCTGGACGCAATCGGTCATACGCCGGGCCACACGATGTTTCAGCTTACGGCGGACGGGAAAAGCCTGCTCATTATCGGCGATTTAATTCACGCCACACCGTTGCAATTCGCCTTGCCTGATGAATACGCGGTGTACGACATGGATCCGCCTCAGGCTGTCAGCACCCGTAAGCGGGTTCTGGAGTTGGCCGCACAAAAGAAAATACCCATTGCCGGAATGCATTTGCCTTTTGTCGGCGCGGGCATGGTGGAAAAGGACGGCAAAGGATGGAAGTTTGAACGGATGAAGTAAGTTTTTTCCCCGAATCGGTAAAAATCAAAAGGCCGGGAAACCGGCCTTTTTGCGTTCGGGCAGGAAATCGGGGCAAGGCATTTTCAAATCCATATATTTCATAAATATTTTTGTAAATGGGAATTGTTTTCATTTATAATGAGAATTATTACCATTTACTGAGGAGGATTTATACATGCTGCGTTCATTTCTCAAATCTTCACGGCCTATGATGCTGTTTGCCGCGCTTACCGCGTTTTCGGTATCTTGCCCGGCGATGCAGCCTTTGATTACGGATGATACGGGTACGCAGGGCGCCGGGGGCCACCAGTTCGAAGCTTCGTATAACTGGGATCGAACCCGGTGGAGCGGGGAGACCGAGCGGGTGGATTCCGTGCCGTTAACCTACACTTATGGGTTGACAGACACCATCGATATTTTTGCCGGTATCGACTATGCCCGTATCCGGGTTTCCGGTGATCGTACCAGCGGTTTTGGCAGCACGGCGCTCGGCCTTAAGTGGCGGTTTTTCGAAAACGAGGCTTCCGGCACCAGTTTGGCGATCAAGCCCGAAGTGGCGTTTCCGGTCAGTTCGCGGCGTGAAGCCGATGGCTTGGGCGTCGGCAAAGTTTCCGGCAACCTGACGCTTGTCTTCAGCCAGGAAGTGCCGTTTGGTTCGGTGCATGTCAACGCCGGTGTCGGGCGCGACCGTTTTCGCCATTCAGAAGAAAACGCGACCAACAAACATCTTTCCCTGGCGCCGGTCTGGAATATTGCCGAGCAATGGGCGTTGGCATTGGATGTGGGCGTTGATTGGTCAAGGTCAGGCGGGGACACAGTGCGTTCGAAGTTCGGCGAAATCGGCGTTGTCTATTCCCCGACTGAAAATATCGATTTAGCGGTCGGGTACATCAGGACTGAGGACAATGAGCACCCCAAGGCGAAAACCGACAGTATTACCGGCGGAATTACCTGGCGGTTTTGAGTTTTGGCGGTGAAAACAACGAAAAAAGCGGCCGGTCGATGAAATACCGCCAAGGCCGCTTCATTGATTATCGCCATCACGAGCATAGCGAAATTAAAGTTAAATCATCCATCATTTATACCAATGAGCAGGCTGCCGGAAAGGGGGAGGTTCTTCAAAAGCAAGGCTGGGAAAACGCGTACTCAACTATTCCTGAACCGATAAGCACAGGCGGGCAAGCGTAACGTTGCCCGCCTTGCTTCTTTTATCGTAGCCGGGACATTGGGGCACACTTTTGCCGTGTGCCATCGTGATCATCGTTCAATTTTTTCGGCCGATAAAGCGCGCCGCCGAGGCGTAGATACCGAACAGGCACAATACGGAGAAAATAACGCATGCCAGACGCAGGCTGTTCATGAATTCGGGCTGATTGCCGACGGATACTTCCGCGTTGCCGAGAAACAGGTGAATGGCCAGCGTGGCGACGGCGATACTGAACGATTGCCCGACCAGCCTTGCCGTACCGATGACGGCCGAAGCAGTGCCGTAAAGTTTTTTATCTACCGAGCTCATGAGCATGTTGACGTTGGGTGAAGAGAACAGGCCAAAGCCAATGCCAAAGAACAGCAAAATTCCGATCAGCTGCGGCCAAGTAGTGGTCGGCGTCAGGAAAGAAAGTCCGAGCATCGCCAAAAGCGTGAAAACCATGCCCAGCGTTGCAATACGGGCCGGGTCAATGCGGTCCGACCAACGTCCGGCGAGGACGGAAAGCACCGTTTGTGCGATGGGTTGCAGCATCAAAAACATGCCCGCCTGCTGGGCGTCGAGCCCGCGCACGATTTGCAAATACAGGCTGAGCAGAAAAGTTGGCGCGGCGACGGAGAGGTAGTTGATCATTGCCGCAATGGTGGAAAGGCGAAATGCCCGGTTGCCGGTAAAAAGGCTGATCTGCAACACGGGATAGGCGCAGGATATTTCGTAACGCACAAAGGCGATAATCAACGCGATGCCGGAGAACAATAAAATCCAGCTTTCGATATTGGGCAGCAATGAAAAACCGTAGATAACGGAAAACACCGCAAGCATGTACAGGAAGGTGCCTTTGCTGTCGAAAGGTTCACCGAAGGCATCTTTCCATTCCTCTTTGACGGTGGCCAAAGTAATCAACATGGCGATCACGCCGACGATGAAGCATACGATAAAAATACTGCGCCAGCCAAAATAGNNCAAAATAGTGCGCAAGAATACCGCCGAAAAACGGGCCGGACGCCAGCGCAAAATAGACAATGGCGGCGTTAATGCCCAATACCCGGCCGCGTTGCTGCGATGGGTAAAGTGAAGTCAGGATCGCCATGCCGGTGCCAAAAATCATGGCACTGCCGAGGCCGGACAATGCGCGGAAAACAGTCAGCGCGGTGGACGACCAGGCTATGCTGCTCAACAGCGCCGAGACCGAAAAGAGCGCAATACCGAGAAGATAGATTTTTTTGCGGCCGAACATGTCGCCGAGGCGGGCGGCCGCTATCTGGAACATCGCGCACGCCAGCAAATACGCGGATACCATCAACGTGAGCATGACGGCGTTCATGGATAAATCTTTGGCGATATGCGGCAACGCCAGGTTCAGCGATGAGCCGACGAAAGGCACAAGGAACGACGTGAGCGATATGGCAATCAGGGCGTTATTGGCGGACGACGATTTATCGGCGCGGTTCACGGGATAAGGCGCTTTTTCAGTTCGTACAGGCAGGCGAGCGCATCGCGCGGCGACAAGGCGTCAACGTCGAGCGTCTCGAGTTCGGCAAGCAATGCATCGTGTTCGCGCGTTTCGTGATGATCGGGCGCGGGCGTTGGCCGGGGCGCAAAAAGATCGCCCTGATGCGGATCGCGAAATCCGGATTGCTCCAGCCGCGATAAATAATTATGCGCCAGGCGGATGGTATCGGGCGGCACGCCGGCGAGGCGCGCGACTTGGATCCCGTAGCTCTGGCTGGCCGGGCCGTCGGCGACGCTGTGCAGAAAAACAATGCCTTTTTTATGCTCGACGACGTCGAAGTGAATGTTGGCGCAGCCGTCAAGCTCCGAGGGCAATGCCGTCAGCTCAAAATAATGCGTCGCAAAAAGGGAAAGTGAGCGGTTGACCGATGCCAGACGATGCGCAATGGCCCAGGCCAGAGCCAGGCCGTCGAAGGTCGAAGTGCCGCGCCCGATTTCGTCGATCAGCACCAGGCTGTGCTCGCAGGCGCGGTTGAGGATCAGCGCGGCTTCGGTCATTTCCACCATGAACGTGGAGCGTCCGCCGGCAAGGTCGTCAGCGGCGCCGATGCGCGTGTAGAGGGCGTCCAGCGGGCCAATGACGGCGCTTTGCGCCGGTACGAACATGCCGCAATAAGCGAGCAACGCAATGATGGCGGTTTGCCGCATATAGGTGGATTTACCGCCCATGTTTGGGCCGGTCACGATCAGAAGGCGGCGCGTGGGGTCGAGGACGACATCGTTGGGGATAAAATTTTCCACTTGTTGCTCAACGACAAAATGCCGCCCGGCCTTGATGTCCAACCCCGGCGTTTGCGAAAATTGCGGACGTACCAAGTCGAGATCGAGCGCCCGCTGCGCCAGATCGGTAAGCACATCGATCTGCGCCAATGCCCGCGCCGTTTTTTGCAATTCGGGAACGGCGCCGGCGAGTAAAACCAACAATTGCTCAAACAAATATTTTTCCCGTGACAGCGCGCGTTCTTGCGCGGACAACGCTTTGTCCTCGAACGCCTTCAATTCGGGAGTGATGTAGCGCTCGGCGTTTTTCAGTGTTTGGCGGCGGCGATAATGTTCCGGCACTTTATCCGCTTGCGCATGCGTGACCTCGATATAAAAACCGTGAACGCGGTTGTATTCCACTTTCAGCGTTGAGATGCCGGTGCTTTCTTTTTCGCGTTGCTCAAGTGCCATTAAAAACGCGCCGCAATCGCGGTCGATCGCGCGCAGTTCGTCGAGCTGCGCGTCAAAGCCGTCGGCAATGACGCCGCCGTCGCGCAGATGCGTTGCCGGCTCTTCTTTGATGGCGCGACGTAGGGTTTCCAGCCATTGCGGATCGACGGCGGCCAGCGTTTCGCGCATGTCGTCGATGAGCGGTGTGGACAGCCGATCCAGGCAAGTATTGATTTCCGGCAATAGCGCCAGCGTATCGCGCAATGCGGAAAGATCGCGCGGGCGGGCGTTGGTCAAGGCAATGCGCGTTGCGATGCGCTCGGCGTCGGCGCAGCGTTTCAACAGGGCGGCTAACGCCTCCATTGCCGTCGGTTGCGTTTGCAAAGTATCGATGGCATCGTGGCGCGCCATCGCAATACGTGCGTCACGCAGCGGCTGCGTCAACCAATGCCGCAATAAGCGGCTGCCTGCCGCGGTACGGC
>DBDN01000076.1:5840-11073 GCA_002293615.1 Betaproteobacteria bacterium UBA931
CGGTGATTTCCAGGCTGCGGCGCGTGGCCGGGTCGAGTTGCAGCAAGCTGTTTTCCGCTTCGACTTGCAAAGCAGTGACATGGGCGAGCGAGATATTGTCCGCCGCCTGCGTCGCGCTCGCGTATGCAAGCAACGCTCCGGCGGCGCGAACGCCTAACGGATAGGCAGCGACGCCGAAGGCATCGAGCCGGGCGATGTTGAATTGGTTGAGCAATGTGCGTTCGGCGCTTGTCGCGTCGAAATANNCCAGACGTGGCGATAGTGAGCAAAACGCAGGAATATTTGTATCATCCGCAATCAGCCATTCCGCGGGTTCGACACGTTCGAACACATGCGCCGCTTCGGCAAGCGGCACTTCGGTGAGCACAAATTGCCCGGAAGCGAAATTAAGCCAAGCGATGCCCGCGCGCTCGCGCGAACAGCAGCATGCGACAAGCGGGCGGTCGCGGCGGGGATCAAGCAAGTTCAGGTCGGTGATGGTGCCGGGGGTAACGATACGCGCGATTTTTCGCTCGACAGGCCCTTTGCTGGTGGCGGGATCGCCGATTTGCTCGACGATCACAACGGTTTCGCCGAGTTTCATTAACCTGGCCAGATATTGCTCAACGGCATGATAAGGAACGCCAGCCATCGGAATCGGTTTGCCCATGGACTGGCCGCGGGCGGTCAACGTGATGTCGAGCAGCCGCGCCGCGCGTTCAGCGTCTTCAAAAAACATTTCATAAAAGTCACCCATCCGATAAAACACCAGCTTATCCGGGTGCTGCGCTTTGAAGCCCAGATACTGCTGCATCATCGGCGTATGGGCGTTATGGGAAGCGGTATTTTTTTTCACGGTCAACGTATATGCTCTGAACGGCGCGTTTCAAACAGTGCTGAAGATAACGCATTTTTACCATCAGTCAATTGTTCCGATATTTTTGCGGGCATTCTTGATTTCCTGGCGGAATTCCGCGTTGGCCATGTTTTGGCAGCGCTTGCGTTCGGCATGAACCTGCGCCAGCAATTCATCAAATTTCAAACTGGCGCCTTCTTGCGCGTTCCAGCTTGACGCCAGCACTTGGTAACCGAGCCGCAATACGCGCACCACATTTCCCCAGTAGGACAGCGCGGCTTTTTCGGCATGACGCGATTCATCAACCGTACTGTTGTATGTATTGTATAAATCGAGCAGACGCCGCCGCAGTTTTTCCTGGACGCGCTGCGTGTTGAGCGAAGCGATATCGCCAACCACAAGCAACTTCAGGGAATTTTCACAGGCGTCCAATGTTTCACCGACGGTTTCCGATAAACGCCGTTGCTCGTTTTGGGTGGCGACCGTGAATAAAATCAGGTATGCGGCGATGACGCCGATTAAGGTATCGACGCCGCGGGCGAAGAGCAGATGATCGTACGAGCCGATCACGTTTGCGGCGATAAGCAGCGAGCCGGGCGTGATAAAAACAACCCCCAGCGCATAATTGCGCACGATGATCATTTCGACGATAAATTGCAATAAAACAACTATTGCAATAAGCCACAAACCTTGTGGGTGCGTCAGAATGATCGCCTCGGCAAGCAATAAACCCACCAGCGTGCCGATCAAGCGCAGCCAGCCGCGGTTCAATAATGTTTTTCTTCCGCCGCCTTGATGGAGGACGAGCACTGCCGCGGCAATGGCCCAGAACGGTTGTTTCATGCCTAAGCTTAGCGCCAGTGTTCCGGCCATGACAGAGGCGACGAGGACACGAATGGCACTGCGACGAGCTTCCGAATATGGGAGAAAAAGGGCGTCTTTGATCAAATCACGGGTGCGCCAATATACTTTTATCGTCTGTGTTTCGCTGTCGACATCGGCATCTTGTTTGTCGGACGCGGGTTTTACCGTCGGGCGGCGCATCGGCAAGCGCTCGGCCTCGTCAACCAGCGCGTTACCCAAAGCCGACAATCGCTCGCTTGCCGAAGTATGGCGGGCAGCGGCGGCAAACAACAAACCGATGCGCTTATTCAATTTTTGATAAGGCGAATTAAGGTCGGTACTCGCGAGCAGCTCCAGCGCGGTTTGCACAGCGGAGGCGGCGAAATGGCGCGCCGCATCTTCGCCTGGCGTGCCCATGGCGCTTACCAGCGACCGCACGGCAAGCGCTTCCGCAATTACGATACGGCGCTGCGGGCTATTGGGAACAAACAGATAACCGGACATTTGCACGCACCAGGCAACCGCGCCGCCGCCGGCAACGAGCAACAGGATTTGCCAGACAGGCGTTGTCGCGTTGTGGATCATCGTACCCATGACGCACGCCAGCACGAACATATAAGCGCCGGGCGCGCCGACGTTGAGGCTGTTGCACAGCAATACGGCGCCGCCGGCAAATACCGAGACGGTGAGCATGCCAAACCACGGCGTGATCGCGCCGAACGCGCCAAGCGCGACGGCAATGGTCAGCCCCATGACAGCCCATGCCAAAAGAACCGCGCGACGGTGATAAGGGTGTTGTGCGCCATATAAGCCGGCAAACGCACCCAATGTCGCGATCAGGCCTTCTTTCTCAAAACCGAGCGCCCAGCCGATAAGCATCNNCCAGCCGATGTGCATGGGGATGGCGAAACACAGCGCCGAACGAAAAGCGAAAGGGCCGCGGCCGCGAACATCGTTCCAGACGAACAAGGCACGTACCGAAAACGGCGAGACATTGCCTGCGCTGGGCGGTGCCGGTAGCGCCGTCGTTTCTGTTTCCGCTTTTATTTTTGTCATGCCCAATAACGTTATCGTCCGATTGGATGAACCTACTGCCGGGGCCGACAAAAATCAGCCCGCGTAAAAAGTACGGTTAAATTCAATTCGTATCCGGCTTGCCTGAACCCGGAGCCCAGCGCCGTCGCGCGTCGCTGGCGGTTTGTAAGCGCTGCATCAATCCGGTGTTGTTTTTTTCTTCAATTTCGGATCGCAGTTCCGAAAGCATTCGGGCGAATGCGTCGAGCTCCCGGATCAGCGCGTCGCGGTTATCGAAAGCGATATCGCGCCACATTTCCGGCGAGCTGGCGGCGATACGGGTGAAATCGCGAAAACCGCTTCCGGCGTATTGAAAAAAGATTCCCGCGTCCGGGCGTGAAGCCAATTCGGCAACCAGGGCGAACGCCAGCATATGCGGCAAATGCGAAACGGCGGCAAAAACCGTATCGTGCTGCGCGGGCGACATGGTGTGAATCGTCGCGCCGCAAACCTGCCAGAGCGCGCTGATCGTGGCGGTGCATTCGGGGGAGGTTTCGGCAAGCGGCGTGATAATTACGTTTTTGTTTTCGTACAAAGTGGCAAAAGCCGCCGCCGCGCCGGAATGTTCGGTACCGGCAATCGGGTGCGCCGGGACAAAATTCGCCAATGAAACGCGCGGCTCTGCCCGGTAACACCCGCGGGCAACGGCGATAACGTTTTGTTTTGTGCTTCCGGCGTCGCTGATGATTGCTTTTTCCGAAACGGCAGGAAGGATGCGCGTCAATAAGGCATCGATTTGCGCCACCGGCGTTGCCAGCAGCACGATATCCGCGTCGCGTAATTCATCTTCCCACGCATCGTCGAAGGTAAAAGCGCGATCAACCAATCCGCGTTGCCGCGCCTTGTCGAGATTGGCGCGGGTACGGCCGATACCGACCACTTCGCGCACCGCGTGCTTTTCTTTCAACGCCAGCGCACATGAACCGCCGATTAAGCCGACTCCGAATACAATCAACTTGCCAAAATGTTGTTTTTCCATGTTTCGGTTCAAACGCCGGTGTTTATGGTTATGGATATGCGGGAAAAAAGCTCATGAAACCGACATTGGGTAAGAGCCGAGCAATTTCAAAAAGGGCGCTTCCGCTTTCAATTCGGCAAGCGCCGCTTTGATCGGGACATCCTTACAATGACCCTCCATATCGACAAAAAAATGATATTCCCACAACCCCTGACGGACGGGGCGCGATTCCATGCGCGTCATCGAAACGCCATGTTTGGCGAGCGGCGCCAATAACTGGTACATGGCGCCCGGCTTATTGGGCGCAGACATCACCAAGGAAGTCATATCACGCCCGGACGGCGTCGGCATTTCCTTGCCGAGCACCCAAAAACGTGTCGTGTTGTTGGGCATGTCTTCAATATGCGATGCGACAATGTGCAGGCGATAACGCACAGCCGCGTTTTCCCCGGCAATGGCGGCGGTGTTTTCTTCCTCGGCGGCCAAACGCGCCGCTTCAGCGTTACTGGCGACCGGGATTTTTTGCGCGTTCGGCAAGTGTTGTGCCAGCCATTGCGCGCACTGCGCCAGCGATTGCGGGTGCGAATACACTTTTTCAATGTTATCCAGCGTCGTTGACTGGGCGATCAGGTTTTGCTGCACACGCAATTTGACCTCGGCACAAATGGTCAGCGTGGTGCCGATCATCAGATCGTGCGTGTGCCCGACGGCGCCTTCCGTGGAGTTTTCGATCGGTACTACCGCGTAATCGCATTGGCCTTTTTCCGCGCTGCGTATCACTTCGTCAAGATTGGCAAACGGCACCGCGTCGACGAAAATGCCGAATTGGCGCGCTACGGCTTGTTCACTGAACGTTCCGGCCGGGCCGAGATACGCGATCATCAGGCGTTTTTCCAAAGCGCGGCAGGCGCTCATGAATTGCCGGTAGAGATAAACGACGGTTTCGTCATCGAGCGGCCCCGGGTTGTCGGCCTTGATCCGGTGCAGCACTTGCGCTTCACGCTCCGGCCGCCAGATGGTTTGCGCGTTTTTGATCTGGCCGATTTCTTGCGCGTGCTCGGCGCGCTCGTTCAACAGGCGCAATAATGCGCTGTCGATTGCGTCAATCGCGTCACGGTGTATTTTTATGGCCTCCTCATGTTGGGGAAGGCTGGCAGGATCCGCCATAACGGTAATCTTGATGATTTAAAGGCGCATTCTAAGGTGGATGGGTGAAATCGGCAATGTTCCTTGTTTTTCGGTAATGATCCATTCGGGGCAGGATGTGCAATGCAAGTAAATCTTGCGTTCATGGCATGATGAAAAAATATCGTATGTTCAACACTTTGTTATCGGGAGGGGCTTAACGATAACGATCAATATCAAAAAATAAACGTTCAGTGTGTATTGTATCGGTAGTTTAAAAGTGAGCTGATGCTTCGATGGAAAAATGCGCTGCTTTGATCGCTTTATTGAGATTTTGGCTAGTGCCTGATTTTGAATACGCGCATGCGTGCCGGAGAAACTTTGAGATTGCCCCAAAT
>DBDN01000029.1 GCA_002293615.1 Betaproteobacteria bacterium UBA931
GGCTGCTAAGCGTTGAACCCGTTATCCCGCTTTTTGTGCCCTTTCTGTTTTTGAAACCGCTTTTGCGTCAAGCGTCATTCCGGCATGCTCTATTTTCGGCAAAGTCGGCTTATAGAATACGGCCTCGCAAACCACAATATTTACGCCGTTTTTATGCAAACCGCCGCTCTCTTGTGGCGAAACGTGTAAAATTTACACCTTACATCTTTGATTCTGATTCATTTCACCCATGTTTAACTATTCAACGCCCCTTGCCGACAGCGATGCCGAAGTCTGGTCGGCCATCACCCAAGAAAATCAGCGCCAGGAAGCACACATCGAACTGATCGCTTCGGAAAACTACGCCAGCCCCGCGGTCATGGCGGCGCAAGGATCGCAACTGACCAATAAATACGCCGAAGGCTATCCGGGCAAGCGCTATTACGGCGGCTGCGAATACGTCGATATCGTCGAACAGCTTGCCATCGACCGCGCCAAAAAGTTGTTTGGCGCCGAAGCCGCCAATGTGCAGCCGCATTCGGGCGCGCAAGCCAATCAGGCGGTATTTTTTGCCACATTAAAGCCGGGAGACACCATTCTCGGCATGAGCCTGCCGCACGGCGGGCATTTGACGCACGGCTCGCCGGTGAATATGTCCGGCAAATGGTTTAACGTCGTGCCCTATGGGCTTGGCGAAGATGAATTGATCGACTATGCCGCTATGGCAAAGCTTGCCGAACAGCATAAGCCCAAGCTGATCATCGCGGGTGCGTCCGCTTATTCGCGCGTGATTGATTGGAAGCGTTTCCGCGCCGTCGCCGATCAGGTTGGCGCTATTTTCATGGTCGATATGGCGCATTACGCCGGTTTGATCGCCGCAAAGCTCTACCCCAACCCGGTACCGTTCGCCGATTATGTTTCGACAACCACGCATAAAACGTTGCGCGGCCCGCGCGGCGGTATGGTGCTGACCCGCGCCGACAACGAGAAAGCCATTAACTCCGCGGTATTCCCCGGTTTGCAGGGTGGTCCGCTGATGCATGTGATCGCGGCAAAAGCCGTCGCGCTGGGCGAAGCGCTCGATAAGCGCTTCATCAAGTATCAAACGCAGGTTTTGGAGAACGCGCGCGTACTGGCAAAAGTTTTAAGCGAGCGCGGTTTGCGCATCGTGTCGGGCGGCACGGATTCGCATGTGTTCCTTGTTGACCTGCGCGCCAAAAAAATCACCGGAAAGCAAGCGGAAGAAGCGCTTGGCCGCGTCGGCATCACCGTCAACAAAAACGCCATCCCCAACGATCCGGAAAAACCGTTCGTCACGTCGGGTATCCGTATCGGCAGCCCGGCAATTACAACGCGCGGTTTTTGCGTCCTGGAAAGCGAATGGCTTGGCCACCTGATCGCCGATGTGCTCGACGCGCCGGAGGATGAAGCCAAATTGGCGCTCGTTAAAGAAAAGGTCGCAAAACTGACGGCCAAATTTCCGGTGTATCGGAATCAGCCGTTATGAAGTGCCCCTTTTGCCACAGCGGCGACACGCAAGTCATCGATTCACGCGTTTCGGAAGCAGGCGATTCCATTCGGAGGCGGCGGCGCTGCCAGGCGTGCCAGAAACGTTTTACGACTTATGAAACGGTTGAATTGCGCCTGCCGCAGATCGTCAAAAACGACGGCGGTCGCGCCGAATTCGACGAAAACAAATTGCGCATCGGTTTTCATCGCGCGTTGCACAAGCGTCCGGTAGAAACCCACGCCGTCGATCAGGCAATCTCCAGCATCATCCAGCAGCTGTTGTCGCTTGGCGAACGCGAAGTGCCTTCGCGCACAGTCGGCGAAATGGTGATGGAAGAATTATATAAACTCGACCAAATCGCCTACATCCGCTTTGCTTCGGTTTACCGTTCATTCAACGATTTAACGGATTTTCATAACGTGTTAAAGGCCATGGAATCGCCCGTGCCGAAAAAAACGGACAAACCACAGTAATCATTAATATGTGGCGCGACACTGATTTTGACCACATGCGCCATGCCTTGTCGTTGGCCGAGCGCGGGCTTTATACCACCACGCCGAATCCCCGCGTCGGCTGCGTCATCGTCAAAGATCATCAGGTGATCGGCGAAGGCTGGCACCGAAAAGCCGGCGAAAACCATGCCGAAGTTGCGGCGCTTGCCGATGCCCGGGCGCGCGGTTTCGATCCGGGTAACGCAACCATGTATGTCACGCTGGCGCCGTGCAACCATCAAGGGCGCGTTCCGCCCTGCACCGACGCGATTATCGCTGCGAAAATCGCACATGTTATCGCCGCTTGTGCCGACCCGAACCCGCTCGTCGCGCACGGCAGCAAAATCCTGGCGGACGCCGGTATCCGTTTTGAAACCGGTCTTTTGGAAAAAGAGGCGCAGGAAATCAATCGCGGCTTCATTTCCCGCATGCAACGCAAACGCCCGTGGTTGCGCAGTAAAATCGCCGCCAGTTTTGACGGCGGCACGGCATTGTCAGATGGGCGCAGCCAATGGATTACCAGCAACGCCGCCCGTCATGACGGCCATCACTATCGCGCCTGCGCTTGTGCGGTTCTTACCGGCATCGGTACGGTACGCACAGATAATCCGTCGCTCAACGTTCGCGCCGTGGATACGGCGCGGCAGCCTTTGCGCCTGGTGCTCGATACGCAGGCGCAAATACCGCCAACCAGCAAGCTCTTGCAAGATGGCGGCGACACCATGATCGTCACGGCAAAGCCGCGTCCCGAAACATGGCCCCAACATGTCCGCCATCTGCATTTATCGGCGCATGGCATGGGCGGGCATTACAACGCGAACGATCTCCATATGCTGATGCTCATGCTGGCGGATATGGAACTCAACGAAATCCATGTCGAAGCCGGCGCGGCGCTCAACGGCGCTTTTCTCGAAGCCGACCTGATCGATGAAATTTTGTGTTATTTCTCGCCGCGCATTCTCGGCAACCGTTCGTTGAGAATGTTTCAACTGAATCACCCGATGGAAACGCTGGACGCGTTTTGGCGCTTTTCCTTTTTTCAAATGAAACAGCTCGACGACGATTTGCGCATCGAATTGCGTCGTCGGCCACACCATCAATAGAAAGGCATGACCACCATGTTTACGGGAATCATCGGCGCCATCGGCACCATTCAATCATCAATCCCCAAAGCGGGCGGCGTGACTGTTGTCGTTGACGCAGGCGCGCTTGATCTCGACGATATTCGTTTGGGCGACAGCGTTGCGTTAAGCGGTTGTTGCCTGACCGTCGTTAAACGCCAAGACGATACGCTGATGTTTGATGTCTCGCCGGAAACGCTCGCGCATACCTGCGGTTTTCCTGAAGGCGGACGCGTCAATATGGAAANNTTATCGGACCGGCTTGGCGGGCATCTGGTCAGCGGCCATGTCGACGGCATCGGAAAAATAACCAAACTGGCGCCGATCGCAACATCCAACGTTACGGACGAACATAATTACCTGCTGATCATTGAGATCCCGGAAAAGCTGCGCCGCTTTATCGCGCCCAAAGGTTCGCTTACGGTCAACGGCGTCAGCCTCACGATCAACGCCGCCGAAAATGGCACGGCAAGCATCAACCTGATTCCGCATACTTTCGCCAACACCACATTTTCATCGTTGCAGGAAGGCGACCCGGTGAACCTGGAAGTGGATCTGATTGCACGCTACATTGCGCAGTTGCTGCCCGGCAAATAAGCGTCACCGACAAAGAAACGTTTTCTTTTTGACCCGCCTTTGCTTCATCTGCTATTGTCTGTTCCTTCAAATTTTAATCGTTACCGACATGAAAGCCATAGTCACCGTTATCGGGCAAGACCGCGTCGGCATCATTGCCGGCGTCAGCCAGGAACTGGCGCGCCTTAATATCAACATTCTCGACGTTTCGCAAACCATCATGGACAATTATTTCACCATGATGATGATGTGCGACATCAGCCAGGCCCGCGACGAATTCAACGCAATTCAGGATTGCCTGAATAAAACAGGTGAGACATTAGGCGTCAAAATCACGGTTCAGCGCGAAGATATTTTTACCGCCATGCACAAACTCTGAGGCCGGCATGGATAAATCGCAAATTCTTGAAACGCTTTCGATGATCGAAGAGGAAAAGCTCGACATCCGTACCATCACGCTCGGCATTTCCCTTTTCGATTGCGCCGACGAAGACGGCAATAAGGCGCGCCGGAAAATTTACGACAAAATTACCCGTGTTGCCGACAAGCTGGTCGCCACCGGCAATGCCATCGAAAGGGAGTTCGGCATTCCCATCGTCAATAAACGCGTTTCAATCACGCCGATGGCGATGATCGCCGGCGCCAGTCGCGACACCGATTACGGCGCTTTTGCGCAGACGCTCGACCAAGCGGCAAAGACTGTCGGCGTTGATTTTATCGGCGGTTTTTCGGCACTGGTGCAAAAAGGTTATACCCGCGGCGACGAACGTTTGATTGCGTCGATTCCGCAAGCGCTTGCCGAGACCGATATCGTCTGCGCGTCGGTCAATATCGCCTCGACCCGTGCCGGCATCAACATGGATGCCGTGCGCCAGATGGGCGTCGTCATCAAGCAAACGGCCGAACGTACCGCTGCGCGGCACGGATTCGGCTGCGCCAAGCTCGTGGTGTTTGCCAACGCCGTCGAGGACAATCCGTTTATGGCCGNNCATGGCGGGCGCGTTCCACGGCGTCGGCGAAGCGGACTGCGTGGTTAACGTCGGCGTCAGCGGTCCCGGCGTTGTCCAACGCGCCATCGAAAAGCTGCCCGATGCGCCGTTCGATGTGATCGCCGAAACCATTAAAAAAACCGCATTCAAAATCACGCGCATGGGGCAACTCGTCGGCAAAGAAGCTTCCGAACGCCTTGGCGTGCCGTTCGGCATTGTCGATCTGTCGCTCGCGCCGACTCCCGCCGTAGATGATTCTGTCGCGCATATTCTCGAAGCGCTGGGCTTGAAAACGGTCGGCACGCACGGCACCACCGCAGCACTCGCGCTGCTCAACGACGCCGTCAAAAAAGGTGGGGTCATGGCGTGCGGCCATGTTGGCGGCTTATCCGGCGCCTTTATTCCCGTTTCCGAAGATGCGGGCATGATCGACGCCGTCAACGCTGGCGTATTGAGTCTTGCCAAGCTCGAAGCAATGACCGCGATCTGCTCGGTCGGCCTCGACATGATCGCCGTCCCCGGCGATACCAGCGCCGATACCATCGCCGCAATCATTGCCGACGAAGCCGCAATCGGCGTCATCAACGGCAAGACCACGGCCGTGCGCATCATTCCCGCGCCCGGGTTGAATGTAGGCGATACGGTAGCGTTCGGCGGCCTGCTCGGCAACGCGCCCGTAATGGCGGTTGAACCGGCATCGCCCACGCAATTCATCGCGCGCGGCGGGCACATCCCGGCGCCGATTCATTCGTTCAGAAATTGAATTTGAATTCGCTGCGGCTTATCCCGCCTGTTGCACGGCAACCGAACCTTTCCGTAAAAAGAAAAACAAGCCTCGCCTGAAAACGAGGCCGTCCCTTTCTCAGTCTTCCTCTACCGTGTAACGATACAATTCCCGCTTCAGCAGCAATCGTTTCGGTACACGCTCGCCCAATTTGCCGAACCATTCCTTGTGCGCCTCGAATTCGGTTTGCCAATCGCTCCTGTCCAACCGGATCAGCGCTTCGAACGCTTCTTTGCCGATATCGCTGCCGGTCCAATCCATATCGTCGTAAAACGGCAGCCAGCCAAGAAACGTTTCTTTTGCGCCAACCTTGCCCTTGATCCGATCGAGAACCCATTTCAACACGCGCATATTTTCGCCAAAGCCCGGCCACATAAATTCGCCTTGTTCGTTTTTGCGAAACCAGTTCACACAGAAAAACTTCGGCAAGTGATCCACCGCGTGCCGCATTTGCAACCAGTGCCTGAAATAATCGGCCATGTGGTAGCCGCAAAACGGCAACATCGCAAACGGGTCGCGGCGCACCACGCCCTGCACGCCAAATGCCGCCGCCGTCGTTTCCGAACCGAGCGTTGCCGCAAGATAGACGCCGTTGCTCCAGTTAAACGCCTGATAGACGAGCGGCACGGTTGTCGCCCGCCGCCCGCCAAAAACAAACGCGGAAATCGGCACGCCTTCGGGATTTTCCCATTCGGGATCAATCGACGGACACTGGCGCGCCGGCGCGGTGAAGCGCGCGTTCGGATGCGCCGCCTTGCGCCCGGTTTCCCGAGCGATCTCCGGCGTCCAGTCTTTGCCCTGCCAATCGATCAGGTGTGCGGGCGCATCATCGGTCACGCCCTCCCACCATACGTCGCCATCGTCGGTTAACGCCACGTTGGTAAATATTGCGTTTTCCCGCAACGTCGCCATTGCGTTGCAATTGCTTTTTTCCGAAGTGCCCGGCGCAACGCCGAAAATACCGGCTTCCGGATTGATGGCGCAGAATTTGCCGTTCTTGCCCGGCTTGATCCAGGCAATATCGTCGCCCACCATCGTGATCTTCCAACCGCACATGCTTTTCGGCGGTATCAACATTGCAAAATTGGTTTTACCGCACGCCGAAGGAAACGCCGCCGCCACATACGATTTTTCCCCTTCGGGCGATTCGGCGCCGAGAATCAGCATGTGCTCCGCCAACCAGCCCTCATCACGCGCCATTTTCGACGCAATGCGTAACGCCAGGCACTTCTTGCCCAGTAACGCATTGCCGCCATAGCCCGAACCATACGACCAGATTTCGCGCGTCTCCGGAAAATGCACGATGTATCTCGCATCGGGGTTGCACGGCCACGGGCTGTCCGGCTCATGACGCCCCAACGGCACGCCTACCGAATGTACGCAAGGCACAAAATCGCCGCGCGCGCCAAGCACGTCAAACACCTGACGCCCCATTCGCGTCATGATCCGCATGTTGACGACCACGTAGGGGCTGTCGGTAATCTCAATGCCGATACGCGCAATCGGGCTGCCCAGCGGCCCCATCGAAAACGGCACAACATACATCGTTCGCCCGTGCATGCAGCCTTGGAACAAGTGGCGCAACGTCTCGCGCATAATCGCCGGGTCTTCCCAGTGATTGGTGGGCCCTGCGTCGCTCTCCTTTTCCGAACAGATAAAAGTGCGGTCTTCAACGCGCGCGACATCGGAAGGATCCGAACGGGCAAGAAAAGAATTCGGGCGCTTGTCCGGGTTCAGACGAATCAACATACCGGCTTGGACCATTTCCGTACACAGCCGATCGTATTCTTCCTGCGCGCCGTCACACCAGACAACCCGGTCCGGCTCGGCCAAGCGAACAATTTCCGCCACCCATTTTTTAATGCCTTCGTGCGCGACATAATCGGGTGCAGCGGCAACGGCAATATCGTAAGAGCGCTGATTCATTGAAAACTCCGGTCATTTTTGATGGAAAAATGATACCTTGTTTTTTGAACGGCCTATGAAAGATAAAGGCGTCAATACCGACGATGTGTCCGGCAAACCGTAACGAATTGCCGTACGCATATTCTCATGAGGCAACAAAAACCGCATACCAATGACTGCGTAATTAAGCGGTGCCCCACACTGTTTAAAAGCCGCGATGATGAAAAAAATGCCTTCTACCGCTACTTTCCTGCGTCCTTTTGCTTCGTGTTTTCAAACAACGCACACAAGATTTTTTTGACTTTACCGACTGGTAAAGAATACGTTTCCGATGTACATTCGATAGCAATGCAGTCTTTGGGGACTTTGTTTTTTGATTCGAAAACGGGAGCACTTATGACGCAATACACCACAGAAAATATCCGCACCATTGCCCTTGTCGGTCACGGAGGCGCCGGAAAAACAACATTGGCGGAAGCCATTCTCTTGCAAGCCGGCGCGATTCAAGCCGTCGGCTCCGTCGAAAAAGGTACGACCGTTTCGGATTACGACCCATTGGAAAAAAGCTACCAGCATTCGCTTCATTCCTCCCTTCTCCACGTTGACAATAACAATACACGGCTTCATATCGTCGACACCCCCGGCTATCCCGATTTTATCGGTCAGGCAATCGGCGCGCTTGACGCGGTTGAAACAGCCGCCGTCGTCATTAACGCCTCTGCCGGAATTGAAATGATCACTTCCCGAATGATGAACTGGACGAAAAAGCGCCAACTGTGCCGCATCATCGTGATCAATAAAATCGATTCGGAAAACATCGACTTGCCCATCCTCGTCGAAGCGATTCGCGAAACATTCGGTAAAGAATGCCTGCCGATCAATCTGCCTGCCGACAACGGCACGAGAGTCGTCGATTGCTTTTTCAACCCATCCGGCGAATCGGATTTCATGTCGGTAGAAGAGGCGCATCAGGCGCTGATTGACCAAGTGGTCGAAGTCGATGAAAACCTGATGGCACAATATCTGGAGCAAGGCGAAGAAATTGCGCCGGAACAATTGCACGAGCCTTTCGAGCGCGCGCTGCGCGAAGGGCACCTCATTCCGATCTGCTTTACCTCGGCGAAAAACAATATTGGTATTAAAGAACTCCTCAACATCGCCGAAAAACTGCTGCCGAATCCGACCGAAGGCAATCCGGCGCCATGCTATCGCGGCGAAGGCGAAAACACCGAAACGTTCTACCCCAACCAGGATCCGGCCGCGCACGCGCTCGCGCACGTTTTCAAAATCCAGATCGACCCATTCGTGGGTAAAGTCAGCGTATTCCGCGTCCATCAGGGTACGATCAAAAAGGACTCCCAGCTTTATATCGGCGAAGGGCGCAAAGCTTTCAAGGCGGGGCACCTGTTTTTGATGCAAGGCGCGAAATTCGTTGAAGTCGACAGTGTTGTTCCCGGCGATATCGCCGCCGTCTCCAAAATCGACGAAATCGAATTCGACAGCGTGTTGCACGATTCGCACGACGAAGACCGTATTCACATGAAACCGTTGGAATTTCCGGCGCCGATGCACGGCGTTGCCATTGCGCCGACCAAACGCGGCGACGAGCAACGCCTTTCCGAAGTGCTCCATAAAATGGTTGCCGAAGACCCGACGCTCTCCCTTGAGCACGACGCCACCTTGAATGAAACCGTCTTGCGCGGTTTGGGCGAGTTGCACTTGCGCTCCGTTCTTGAGCGCATGAGCAGCGTTTACAAGCTTGATGTTGAAACGCGGCCGCCGCGCATTCCGTTCCGTGAAACCGTTGCGGCAAAAGCCGAAGGCCATCACCGCCATAAGAAACAGAGCGGCGGCGCCGGACAATTCGGCGAAGTGTTCCTGCGCATTGAACCGTTGCCGCGCGGCGCCGGTTTTGAATTTGTCGATGAAGTCAAAGGCGGCACGATTCCGACGCAATTCATCCCCGCCGTCAAAAAAGGCATTGAGCAAGTGCTCGAAGCGGGGCCTACTGCGGGTTTCCCGCTTCAGGATGTGCGCGTAATTGTTTACGACGGCAAACACCATGCCGTCGATTCCAAGGAAATTGCGTTCGTCACCGCCGGACGCAAGGCTTTCCCCGACGCTATCGGCAAGGCCAAACCAACCGTATTGGAACCGATCGTCAAACTGCAAATCAACAGCCCCTCGGAAAATATGGGCGATATCACCGGCGATCTATCGGGACGCCGTGGTCAGGTCACCGGCACGCAAACCATGCGTTCCGGCGCGTTGGTGATCGAGGGCATCGCGCCGCTCACCGAATTGGAGGGCTACGCGGCACGCGTCAAGGCAATCACTTCCGGACATGGCGCCTGGACAATGACGCTCTCGCATTACGAACCGGCGCCGCATCAGCTGCAACAAAAACTCTCCGAAGAGTTCCAGAAAAACAGGAAGCAGGAAGAAGACTGATTCCGCTCAGGAAAAGCAAAGCGCAAAACCGGCGTACCCGGTTTTGCGCTTTTTTTGAATGCCATAAATTGTTGGCAACCTCTTCCCCGGCAAACCGCCAACACCCAGCGCCGCATTTATTCTTCAACCACGCAGTCAATAAAATAACGTTTCTTGCCGCCAACCATTTCCATCACCAAACCGTGAATATCGGTTTCAAATCCTGGAAAACGGTGGTTGAGCTCCCGGGCAAATTGCAGATAGCGCACGATTTCCTTGTTGAAACGTTCCCCAGGAATCAACAGCGGAATCCCCGGCGGATAAGGTGTTACCAGCATTGCGGTAACGCGCCCTTCCAGATCGTTGATCATCACCCGCTCAACTTTCCGATGCGCCATCTTTGCCCACGCCTGATCGGGACGCATGGCCGGCTCCATGGGCGATAAATACATTTCAGTCGTCAGCCGCGCAACATCATATTCCTTATAAAAATCGTGAAGCTGCTGACAAAGGTCGCGCAGCCCCATTTTTTCGTAAAGCGGATGCTTTGCCACGAACTCGGGCATGATGCGCCACAGCGGATAGTTACTGTCGTAAGCATCTTTAAACTGCTGCAATTCGGTCACCATCGTATTCCATCGGCCTTTGGTAATACCGATGGTGAACATGATAAACAAGGAATAAAGCCCTGTTTTTTCAACAATGATTCCATGTTCGGCCAAATATTTGTTCAAAACGCCTGCCGGAATCCCCCAATCGGAAAATGAACCGTCAACGTCTAACCCGGGCGTAATCAACGTGGCCTTGATCGGATCGAGCATATTGAAATTCGGCGCCAGATCGCCAAAGCCGTGCCAACGTTCGTCGGCGTGCAGCATCCAGTCGCTCGGTTCGCCGACGCCGCCTTCGGGCAGATGTTCCGGCCCCCACACTTTGAACCACCAGTCATTTTGGGTCGCCGCCCACTCCTTGCCGACCTTGCGCATCGCCCGGCGAAATTCCATCGCCTCCTGCAATGATTCTTCCAAAAGCGCGGTACCGCCCGGCGGCTCCATCATCGCTGCCGCCACATCGCACGACGCGATAATCGCGTATTGTGGGCTGGTCGATGTGTGCATCAGATACGCTTCGTTGAAGCGATGCAAATCCAATTTTCGCGTCTGCGCGTTCTGCACCAGGATCTGCGACGCCTGCGATAAGCCGGCGAGTAATTTGTGCGTCGATTGCGTTGAGAAAACCATCGATTTATGGCAACGCGTACGCCCTTCGCCGATTGCGTGATAGTCGCCGTAAAAATCATGAAATGCCGCATGCGGCAGCCACGCTTCGTCAAAATGCAATACGTCTATCTTCCCGTCCAGCGCGCTTTTGATTTCTTCGACGTTATATAAAATACCGTCGTAAGTGCTTTGTGTGATCGTCAATACGCGCGGCCGCGCGTCTTTATTCGTTGCAAACGGGTGCGCGTCGATTTTTTTCTTGATATTCGCCCATGAAAATTCTTCTTTGGGAATGGGGCCGATAATGCCGTAATGGTTGCGTGTCGGCATCAAAAACACCGGTACCGCGCCGGTCATAATGATCGCGTGCAGAATCGATTTATGGCAATTGCGGTCAACCACGACGATATCGCCGGGCGCCACGGTTTNNGAGTGCCAGACGATCTTGTTCGACGTTGATGTGCCGTTGGTGACGAAAAATATATTGTCGCAATGGAAAATCCGCGCTGCGTTGCGCTCGGATTCGGCCACCGGCCCGGTGTGGTCGAGCAATTGCCCCAGTTCATCGACCGCGTTGCAAACGTCGGCGCGCAACATGTTCTCCCCGAAAAATTGGTGGAACATGCGTCCGACCGGGCTTTTGAGGAATGCCACACCGCCCGAATGCCCCGGGCAATGCCATGAATACGAACCGTCCGCGGCGTATTGCGTCAGCGCCCGAAAAAACGGCGGCGCCAGCGACTTCACATAATTGCGCGCCTCGCGCACGACATGGCGGGCGATAAATTCCGGCGTATCTTCAAACATATGAATAAAACCGTGCAATTCGCGCAGAATATCATTGGGCAAGTTGGAAGCCGTCTGGGTTTCGCCGGTAATGAAAATCGGGATTTCCGAATTGCGGCGGCGGATTTCCGTGACAAAAGCACGCAATCCGGTAATCGTCGTTTCGGCAAAATCGTCGACCAATTCCTCGTCGTCAATGGAAAGAATAAACGCCGAAGCAAGGCTTTGCTGCTGAGCGAATACCGATAAATCGCCATAACTGGTCATGCCGACCACCTGAAAACCCTCGGCTTCGATCGCATCGGCCAATGCCCGTACGCCCAAGCCGCTGGAGTTTTCGGAACGGTAATCCTCGTCGATGATGATGATGGGAAAACGAAATTTCATGGCGTTTTTCTCCAAAAAGTGCCTGGCAAATATTATATTTCAGACATCTTGCGCGTTAAATCTTGGGCAGCGTCACGCCGCTTTGCCCCTGATACTTACCGCCGCGATCCTTGTATGAAGTCTCGCATTCTTCGTCGGATTCAAAGAAAATCACTTGCGCAACGCCTTCGTTCGCATAAATTTTTGCCGGCAACGGTGTGGTATTGGAAAATTCCAGGGTCACATACCCTTCCCACTCCGGCTCAAACGGCGTCACGTTCACAATGATACCGCAGCGCGCGTAAGTCGATTTACCGAGGCAAATCGTCAGCACTTTGCGCGGAATGCGGAAATACTCAACGGTACGCGCCAGCGCGAATGAATTCGGCGGGATAATGCAGACATTGCCGGCAAAATCGACAAACGATTTTTCGTCGAACAATTTGGGATCAACGATTGTTGAGTTGATGTTGGTAAAAATTTTGAATTCGTTCGAGCAGCGAATATCGTAACCGTAGCTCGACGTGCCGTACGAAACGATTTTTCCGCCATTGACTTCCCGCACTTGTCCCGGCTCGAACGGCTCAATCATGCCGTACTCTTTCGCCATTCTGCGAATCCATTTATCCGATTTAATCATTGCCGATTCCCTTGTCCTGGTTCAAAAATCACCGCGATTGTATCAGGATGGCGATCGGGACAGCAGTTCGCGATGCCGTACCATGGCCTGATATTGCGGTCGAAACGCCGCCGCCAATTTCTCGACGAGATACACCGAGCGATGTTGCCCGCCGGTACAGCCAACGGCAACGGTGAGGTAACTGCGCCCGTCGCGCATGTACTCCGGCAGCCAGCGGGCAACAAAATCATGAATATCGCGATACATGAGCAACGCTTCGGGTGCCCGCTCCAGAAAAGCAGACACCGCTTCGTCACGTCCGCTAAGCGACCTTAATCCGGTTTCGTAATAAGGATTGGGCAAACAACGCGCGTCGAACACGATATCCGCGTCAAGCGGCACGCCGTGTTTGAAACCGAACGATTCAAACAGAAGAAGGAGCTTTACGGCATCAATGCCGCCGAACTCTTTGATCCAGCCGCGCAACGCCGACGCCGCCAGATCACTGGTATCGACGATAAAGCAACGCTCGCGCAGCAATGCCATGGCATTGCGTTCTTCGATAATGGCTTCCGGCAATGTTCGTTTTTCGTCAGAGAACGGGTGGCGCCGTCGCGTCTCGGAAAAACGTTTGACCAGCGTATCGTCTTTGGCGTCAAGAAAGACCAGCCGCACGCGCCAGCCGTTTTTCTTGAGCGCCGCCAGCATCGCGTCCAGCCCGGAAATATCCGTGGATGTTTTGGCGCTCAAGCCGATGGCAATCGCCCGCTGCCCGGCAGCGGCCAACGTATTGACCGTTTCCGCGATCAGCGGCAGTGGCAAATTCCCCACGGTGTAATAACCGGCATCCTCAAGCGCCGCCAGCGCAACGCTTTTACCCGAACCGGAAACGCCGCCGATAATGATGAGATCGCTCATGGTATGTCAGGATTGCTCTCGCATCATTTGCCGCTGGCGGTCGATAAACTGCTGTGTGCTGTCAATGCCGCGCTGGGTCAGCACGAAGCTGCGTACCGCCGCCTCCACCAATACCGCGAGGTTGCGC
>DBDN01000079.1:0-1553 GCA_002293615.1 Betaproteobacteria bacterium UBA931
ACGAATCAAGAAACGAGTCGAGAAAAGATTTTTTTGAAAAGCACGGCGCGGGCTGGGAAGCGCGCAATTATCCGCCTGAAAAGCGCGAACAGGTTGAACGGATGGTTGGCGCTTTTTCGCTTTGTGAAGGAGAGCGTGTGCTCGACGTCGGTTGCGGCGAAGGGATTTTATTTCCGTATCTTCGTGAATATATCGGGCGGCGGGGAGAAATCGTTGCATTGGATCCATCGGAGGGAATGCTAAGAGGCGCGGCGCAGAAAAGCGAGGCTTTCATCATTAAAGCCGACGCCGAGCATATTCCATTGATCGCGCATTATATCGATCAAGTGATTTGTTTTGCCGCGTTTCCGCATATTTCCGATAAGGAGCAGGCGGCGCGCGAATTCTTTCGGGTGTTGCGTCCTCGCGGAAAAGCGTTTGTTGCGCACTTGATGAATCGTGAAGAGTTGGCGGCGCATCATGCGAAGCACCATGGCGTGCGCGGAGATTGTTTGCCGTGCTTTGACGAAATGAAGAGAATATTTGCGGATGCGGGATTTTCGCGGATACATCTTGATGAGCGTTCCGGCTGGTATTTATTGACGGCGGAAAAAGGAGAATCATGATGAAACGTTGGCTGTTTTTGTTGGTTGTTTCCTTTTTTTCTGGCTCTGTGCTGGCGCAATCGCCTGTTGAGTTCAAAGTGATTGCCGGAACATCGCTGGTCGAAGATATTGTTCGTGATTTAACCGATGGCAAAGCAAAAATTCTGACACTGGTTTCCGGCGCATCATGTCCGGGGCACGGCGACATGAAGGCGACCGATGCGGTATTCGCGGCTGATGCGCAATTGGCGATATTGCCGCTGTTTCAGAAAAATCTGCTGCCGATAAGAAATCTTTTTGCTACCGTCAACAACGGTGATATGCATATTGAAATCGTTGACCTTAGCGGGAACTGGATGGCGCCGCCGGTGCAACGCGATGCAGTCATGCACATCAGCCGTATCCTGATGGCTGCGCGTCCCGCTTGGGCGGCAAACATTGAGGAGAAAACACAGAAGCGATTACAGCGGGTGAACGAAGCGGAGCGCATGCTGCAAAGGCAATTACGACCATTACACAATAAACCGATCATTGCGGCAAAGATGCAGGCGGATTTCCTTGGCTGGGCCGGTTTTTCAATTGTGGCGACTTACGGCGGCTCCGAGGAGATGACGCCGAGTGCAATAGTGGAGATCGTCGATAAAAATCGAGGCCGGCCCATTATCGCGGTAATCGATAATATGCAAAGCGGCGCCGAGGCCGGCCGCCCGCTTGCCGAGGAATTGAAGGTGCCGCATCTTGTTTTATCCAATTTCCCGGGATCATCATTGGTGGCGGCCGACTATTTTTCGTTGTTGGATGAAAATATAAAATCATTGCTGAGTTTGAGTAATACGCATCATGAATCCGTTGCCGCAGGCCGCGCTCATTGATGTTTGCGTTCGCTTTGGCGCGCGCGTTGTTCTCCAGAACATCAGTTTTGAGCTTGCCCCCGGCGGTTTTTATGGGCTGATCGGCCCGAATGGCGCG
>DBDN01000079.1:1568-1836 GCA_002293615.1 Betaproteobacteria bacterium UBA931
GGGCGAGTTTCTTTTTTTGGCGAGAGCGTTACCTCGCAAACGGCTACCCAAATACGCCTGGACATCGCGCACGTTTTCCAAATGATCGACATCGATCCGAAAATTCCGATCAATGTCTTTGAAACGGTATTGGCCGGCACTTACGGAAAACTTGGCTTGTTTAGAAGGCCGAGCAAACGGGAAAAAGAAATCGCGTTGTGCGCTTTGGAAAATGTCGGTTTGTTGCGCTTAAAAGATCGCCCGTTGGGGCAGCTTTCCGGCGGCGAGC
>DBDN01000079.1:1864-9679 GCA_002293615.1 Betaproteobacteria bacterium UBA931
ATCGCTGGACTGGCAGGCGCAACGCGATATTCTCGAATTGATCAAGACGTTGCAGCAGAAGTACGCGATGACGGTATTAATGGCCACGCATGATTTGAACGCAGTCTCGACCATTGCCAATAAGGTAGCGATGCTGAAAGAGGGAAAAATTCTCTGGACAGGCGATATTGCGCAGGCAATGGACGAAACGCGGTTAAGCGAACTGTACGATGTTCCGATTACCGTTTATGAGCACGAAGATCGCCGCGTCGCTTTATTCTGAATATTCATGATGGACGCCGCATTTTTAAGCTACGGGTTTCTGCAGAAAGCATTGTTAATGGCAATGATTTCCGGCGCGACATGCGGCGCGGTCGGCGTCTTCATCGTGCTGTGGCGCATCGGTTTTCTGGGGATCTGTATTTCGCACGCGGCTTTTGCCGGCGCGTTGATCAGCTTGTGGGTCGGTGTGCCGCCGCTTGCCGGAAGCGTGGCAGGTAGCTTGGGGGCGGCGGCGCTGATCGGGCCGATGGCCGATCGCGCGAATCTTTCGCTGGATACGGTGATTGGCGTTATTTTTTCGGTGGCGTTGCATANNGGTTGGCCATGTTGCCCGGCGCGCGCACGGAAGGGCTGAATTTTCTTTGGGGCAGCCTGTTAACCGTTACGCGCTCGGATTTGGTGTTGATGAGTCTGGCGGCGCTGGTTTTATCCCTGTTTATTTATCTTTTTTTCAAAGAAATTCAAGCGACGATCAGCCAGAAGCAGGCAGCGGCGGCATCCGGCATACCGGCACAGGCGATTTTTTACGTGAGCCTCATTCTCCTTGGCGTGATTGTCGCCATTGCGCTTAAAGCGGTCGGCGGGATTTTGATTTATGCGCTGATTGTTACACCTGCAGCTACGGCGCTGCAGTTAACGTATCGCCTAAAGCATATGTTTTGGTTGTCCGCTTTCAACGGTTTTGCCGTATCGGTGGTCGGCTTATGGATTTCTTTTCATTGGGCAATACCGACAGGCGCGGCGATTGTACTGACCGCGACATTGCTGCTTGTTTTTGCCATCATTTTTTCGCCGAAAAAACGGCATTGACGCCCGTCTGTTAAAAACATTATTGTAGGGAGCGATTGATTTCCACAGTCACGTGCGCCAGTTCGTCATGTTGGTACAGCAGTTCTTTAAAGTTGTCGGGCTCCGCTTCCTTATTTGTTGATAGCGAAAGAATCACCGCGTACTTTTCTTTGCCGACACGCCAGACATGCAGATCGGTAATTTTCGCTTTGATTGCGGCGCTTTCGATGGCTTTCCTGATTTTCCCGACGACCGGCGCGTCCATTTCAGCGTCCAGCAGAACACATGCGGTATCGCGCACCAAGTGATACGCCCACACCAAAACAACACCGCCGCCGACAATGCCGATGACAGGATCAAGCCAATCGGCGCCCAAAAACTTTCCGCCAAATAACGCAATAATGGCAAGAATGGAGGTCATCGCGTCGACTAAAACGTGAATATAAGCNNTGATTTTTCGTTATGGTTGTGCAGATGCTCATGGTCGTGATGATGATCCTCACTATTTTTTAATAACCATGCACATGCCAGATTGACCAACAGACCGGTGGCAGCCAGCACAATTGCCTGGTTGTAGTGAATCTCAACCGGGGATATCAATCGCTCGATAGACTGATACACCATCATGAATGCGATCATGATTAAAAACAGCGCACTGGTAAAACCGCCCAATATTTCGATTTTCCAGGTGCCAAAAGCAAAACGGTGATCACGCGCGAAACGCCGTGCTGCGGCATAAGCGACGACAGCAAGCCCAAGCGCCAATGTATGCGAACTCATGTGCAAGCCGTCGGCAAGCAGCGCCATGGAGTTGAAAATGATGCCGCCCAGAATTTCGGCGACCATCATTATCGCCGTGAGCAGCGTTGCCCAGCGCACATTACGTTCGGCGAGCGGATTGCCTTCGTCAAAAACGTGAATATGCTGCCATTGATCGGGGTGATGTTGAGATTGCAGCGAGTCGGGTAGTAACATTTACNNTATATACCAGTATAGTATATCTCTAAAAGAAAACATGTCGCACACCATTCATCATAAAAAGCCGTTGCTGATACGCATTCGCCGGATCAAGGGGCAGATGGCGGCGTTAGAAAAGGCGCTGGAAACGGAGGCGGCTTGTGCGGAGGTATTGCAGCAAATTGCTGCAGTGCGCGGCGCGGTCAACGGGCTGATGGCCGAAGTGCTGGAAGGGCATATTCGCGAACATTTATGCAACGAAGCATTGCCGTTGGCACAAAGGAAATATGATCTCGAGCATGTGGTGTCGATTTTGCGTTCTTATCTGAAGTAAGTTTCTCGAAATCGCCATAACGCATACAATAACAAGATGCGAATTCTGGCATTGGATACTTCTACCGAATGGCTTTCTGTGGCGTTGGCGACGGGGGACGACTCATCATCACTTGGTTGGCACATACGAGACGCGCATGTCGGCCCCGGCCATTCCGGAAAAATTCTGCCGCTGATTCAGGAGGTATTGAGTGAAACGCATACCATGCCCGCTGATTTGGATGTGATCGCTTATGGCGCCGGCCCCGGTTCGTTTACCGGGGTACGCATTGCGTGCGGGGTGGCGCAAGGTTTGGCACTGGCGCACAATATTCCGTTGGTTGCCGTTTCCGGTTTGCAAGCGATGGCTTATCTTGCGTACGAAAAGCATGGATGGCGAAATACCGTCAGCGTTTTGGATGCGCGCATGCAGGAAATTTATGTTTCTGCTTTTTCTTTTGAAAACGATACCGCTCATGAAATTATCGAAACGCAAGTGTGCCGTCCCGAACGGTGGTGGCAAAAACGGCAGGAAACCCTGGCGGACAAAACGTGGTGTGTCGCAGGCCAGGGATTAGTGGTTTATCCTGAATTGAAAAAGCACTTTGCAAAAGCCGATGGCGATATTCGCCCGCAGGCCGAGGCCATCGGTAAAATGGGTGTGAAGAAATGGCTTCTTAATGAAACGTTGCGGGCGGATCAGGCGTTGCCGCAATACGTTCGCCATCGCGTCGCATTGACCATCGTCGAACGTCAGGCTGGGGAAAAATTGTGACGTCGCCGGCCGCAAGCGCCCCATTCTATCTTGTGCCGCCACAGGGCTTTGCGCTGCGCATGATGACGATAAACGATTTGCCGCAGGTATTGGCGATTGAAAACGAGGCGCAATTGACGCCGTGGCACAAACCGTCGTTTATCAATGCTCTTGCTGTTGAAGATGTATTGCCTGTTGTGCTGCATCAGGATCAGGTGGTTGCTTATGGTGTATTGAAAATTGCGCGTGAGGAAGCGGAGATTCTGAACCTTGTTGTCGCGCAAAAATGGCGGCGCCGTGGCCTTGGGCGTTTCTTGATACGGCATCTCATCCATAGCGCCAGTGTTAACGGCGCGGAGAGTGTTTTTCTCGAAGTGCGCATTTCCAATATCGACGCGCAAAAACTATACGAGCAGGAAAATTTTACGGTAGTCGGCAAAAGAAAAGGTTATTACCAAACCGAGAGCGGCGCGCGTGAAGACGCGTTGCTGATGAGGTGGGCACATAAATATGAATCGTGACGAATTGCTCGATGAGTTGGGCTTGACGCCGGTCTGGCGGTTACGCGAAAAGCAAATATTGGCGGAATCTTTATCAAACGCAGAAGCAGAAGCGCCAAAAGTGTCGGAGCAAACCAATAATGACAACGTAGATAGTGATGCGGATCGCCGCCGCCAACGTATTACCGCATTGAATTGGGAAGGCTTTGCCGATGACGTTGCCGCCTGCCGTGCCTGTGTTTTATGCGAGAGGCGGTTGAAAGCGGTTCCCGGAGTTGGCGATAAAAATGCGCGTTGGCTTTTCGTCGGCGAGGGGCCGGGCGCGGAAGAGGATAAACAGGGCGAGCCGTTTGTCGGGCAGGCGGGCAAGCTGCTCAATCAAATGCTGCAAGCGCTGGGTATGACGCGCACAAAAGAGGTTTATATTGCCAATGTCGTCAAATGCCGCCCGCCCGGAAACCGAGCGCCTGCACCGCAGGAGGCCGAAGCTTGCCGTCCGTATCTTGAGCGGCAGATTACCTTGATTCAACCCGAAATTATCGTGGCGCTCGGTAAAAGCGCGGCTTCGTTGCTTTTAAACACCGATGTCAGCATTGCCAGTTTGCGCGGGCGAGCGCACCAATACCACAATATTCCTCTGGTCGTCACTTACCATCCGGCATACCTGTTGCGCAGCCTGACCGAAAAGGCAAAGGCGTGGGAAGATTTGCTTTTTGCGCGAAAAGTGATGATGGCGGGGAGCGTCTCAAAGCTGCAGCATTGACGAAAGTTTGTCGTGGATGACTGGTTATGTGCCGTCCAGAGGGCGCAGCACGGCGAAAATATTATGCCTTTGAATTTTAAGGGAAATAATCAATGATGGGTATTGTTTTTCAGATGGGAATCACGCAAAAGCGAGGCGTTTATGCGAAGCCGAATTTTAAAAACAATGCCGAAAACGTAAAACATGCCTGCTTACTGTTCGATTTAAGTGCTACCGCCCATTGTCAGAATTGACAGCCAAATCTTTGCCGATTACAATCCGCAGTCTTTTAAGAAGCTGAAAAAGGGCTTCGATACAGAGGTGTCTGATGATAACGGCAAAGAACCTTAAATGGGATAGCGGTTCTATCGGACAGATAAGAGCGATGCGTCGGCCTTGAGCCGTCCACTCAGGAAAATTCAGAATGCCAACAATCAATCAATTGGTGCGCAAAGGCCGTAAGCCTGAAGTCGCCAAGAGCAAAGTGCCTGCGCTTGAGCATTGCCCGCAAAAGCGCGGTGTGTGTACTCGTGTTTATACCACGACGCCGAAAAAACCAAATTCGGCGTTGCGTAAGGTCGCAAAAGTCCGCCTCACCAATGGCTTTGAAGTGATCAGCTACATCGGTGGTGAAGGGCATAACCTGCAAGAGCACTCGGTGGTGTTGCTGCGCGGCGGTCGTGTCAAGGACTTGCCGGGCGTGCGCTATCACATGGTGCGCGGCGCGCTTGATACCGCAGGCGTAAAAGACCGCAAACAGGCGCGCTCGAAGTACGGCGCCAAACGACCGAAATCCGATTAATCGTACAGATCGACGAGAATATTATGCCCCGACGTAGAGAAGTTCCCAAACGCGAGATTCTGCCTGATCCGAAGTTCGGCAGTGTTGAAGTCGCGAAATTCGTCAACGTTTTGATGACAAGCGGTAAGAAGTCTGTGGCCGAACGCATCATTTATGGCGCGTTTTCCCAGATTAACGAGAAAGGCGGGAAAGACCCGCTGGAAGTGTTTACGGCCGCGCTGGCCAACGCCAAGCCGATGGTGGAAGTGAAAAGCCGTCGTGTCGGAGGCGCGAACTTCCAGGTGCCTGTGGAGGTACGTCCGACGCGCCGCTCCGCGCTGGCAATGCGCTGGTTGCGCGAAGCTGCGAGAAAACGTGGTGAAAAGTCGATGGGCGCGCGTTTGGCGGGAGAACTGCTCGAAGCGGCTGAAGGCCGCGGCGGCGCCGTGAAAAAGCGCGAAGAGGTGCATCGTATGGCCGAAGCCAACCGGGCATTCTCACATTTCCGATTCTAATTTTTATTTTTAATGATCGCGCGTCAGGATGATGTGCGTTTTTTTGGTTAAGAACAAACGTGGCAAGAACAACACCTATCGAGCGCTATCGCAATATCGGTATCAGCGCACACATTGATGCGGGCAAGACGACGACGACCGAACGCATCCTTTTTTATACGGGCGTTTCGCACAAAATCGGCGAAGTGCACGATGGCGCTGCCGTAACCGACTTTATGGAGCAGGAGCGCGAGCGCGGTATTACGATTACGTCGGCGGCGGTTACCTGTTTTTGGAAAGGGATGAGCGGCGAATATCCCGAGTATCGGATTAACGTGATCGATACGCCGGGACACGTCGATTTTACCGTGGAAGTTGAGCGCTCAATGCGTGTGCTTGACGGCGCGTGCATGGTGTATTGCGCGGTCGGCGGCGTGCAGCCGCAATCAGAAACAGTTTGGCGTCAGGCCAATAAGTATGAAGTACCGCGTTTGGCGTTCGTCAATAAGATGGATCGCACCGGCGCCAACTTTTTCAAAGTATACGAGCAGATGCGCACTCGCTTGCGCGCCAACCCGGTGCCGGTAGTCATTCCTGTCGGCGCGGAAGATTCTTTTAAAGGTGTGGTGGATCTCATCAAGATGAAAGCGATCATCTGGGATGAGGCAAGCCAAGGCATGAAATTCGAGTATGGCGATATTCCCGCCGAATTAATGGGTACAGCCAAAGAGTGGCGTGAAAAGATGGTCGAAGCCGCTGCCGAAGCCAACGAAGAGTTGATGAATAAATACCTTGAAACAGGCGAGCTGACCGAAGGGGAGATCATCAAAGGCTTGCGCGAGCGCACCATTGCCTGCGAAATCCATCCGATGCTGTGCGGTTCGGCTTTTAAAAATAAAGGCGTACAGCGTATGCTGGACGCCGTGGTCGATTTTTTGCCGGCGCCAACCGATATTCCGCCGGTAAAGGGTATAAAACCGAACGGTGAAGAAGACTCCCGGAAGGCGAGTGACGAAGAACCGTTCTCCGCGTTGGCGTTCAAAATCATGACCGATCCTTACGTCGGGCAGTTGACGTTTATTCGCGTATATTCGGGAACCGTCAATTCTGGCGATACGGTGGTCAATTCAGTCAAAGAACGTAAAGAGCGGCTGGGGCGTTTGTTGCAAATGCATGCCGACGACCGCCAAGAAATTAAAGAGATTCGCGCCGGCGATATCGCGGCGGTAGTCGGTTTGAAAGATGTTACCACCGGCGAAACATTAAGCGATCCGAGCAAGCTGATTATTCTGGAAAAAATGGAATTCCCCGAGCCGGTAATTCACGTTGCCGTCGAGCCGAAAACCAAGGCGGACCAGGAAAAAATGGGGCTTGCATTAAACCGTTTGGCTCAGGAAGATCCGTCTTTCCGTGTACGTACCGATGAAGAAACGGGGCAAACCATTATTTCCGGGATGGGCGAATTGCATCTTGAAATTATCGTTGACCGGATGAAGCGCGAGTTCTCGGTGGATGCTAATGTCGGCGCGCCGCAGGTGGCGTATCGTGAAACCATTCGCAAGCCGTCGGGCGAGACCGAAGGTAAATTCGTCAAGCAGTCCGGCGGACGCGGTCAGTACGGTCACGTCTGGATCAAAATGGAACCAAACGAGCCGGGTAAAGGTTTCGAATTCATCGACGAGATCAAAGGCGGGGCGGTGCCGCGCGAGTATATTCCGGCCGTTCAACGCGGGTTGAATGAAACGTTGCCGAGCGGTGTTCTGGCGGGTTTCCCGGTGGTTGATGTCAAGGTCACGCTGTTCGATGGTTCGTACCACGATGTGGACTCCAACGAAAACGCTTTCCGTATGGCGGCATCGATGGCATTCAAGGATGCGATGCGCAAAGCCAATCCCGTGTTGCTGGAGCCGATGATGGCAGTCGAGATTGAAACGCCGGAAGAGAAAATGGGTGATGTGATGGGTGATCTTTCATCGCGTCGCGGCATTATCCAAGGTATGGAAGATATGGCGGGTGGCAGCAAAGCGGTGCGCGCTGAAGTGCCGTTGGCCGAAATGTTCGGTTATTCGACGACGTTACGTTCATTAACGCAGGGTCGCGCTACCTATACGATGGAGTTCAAACATTATTCGCAAGCGCCACAGCAGGTTGCTGAGGCGATCATTAACAAGAAGTGATGGAAAGAAGCTAGGAAAACGATCATGGCCAAAGGAAAATTTGAGCGG
>DBDN01000069.1:0-528 GCA_002293615.1 Betaproteobacteria bacterium UBA931
TATGTGCATATTTGCGCCAATGAAACCATCAGCGGCGTCGAATATCAGTTCACCCCCGATACCGGCGATATTCCATTGGTGGCGGATATGTCATCCAATATTTTGTCGCGGCCGGTTGATGTCAGCCGCTTCGGTGTGATTTATGCGGGCGCGCAGAAAAATATCGGGCCGACGGGCGTTACGGTAGTGATTGTGCGTGAAGATCTTTTGGGCAAAGTAAAAAAAGCCTGCCCGTCCGTGATTGACTATACGCTCGAAGAAAAATTTGAATGGATGTACAACACGCCGCCGACTTTCCCTGTGTATGTTTCCGGCTTGGTCTTTACATGGCTATTGGAGCAAGGGGGCGTGGAGGCGATTGAGAAAACCAATATCGCCAAGGCCGAAAAACTTTATGCAGAAATCGACCGTACGGATTTTTATACGAACAAAGTGCGCAAAGAAGATCGCTCGCGAATGAACGCGACGTTCTTCCTGCCGAATGAGGAATTGGATGACCGTTTTGCCGAAGAAGCCAAAGCGTATGGC
>DBDN01000069.1:548-11605 GCA_002293615.1 Betaproteobacteria bacterium UBA931
TGGCGGGCGTGGATAAATTGATCGAGTTCATGCGATTGTTTGAGAAAAAGTACGGTTGATATTTGTGTTACCCAAAAATGACAGCGCTTCGTTTGCCATCAGGAAACTTTGACGTTGATTCTTTTCGGGGCATGAGCTGTCTGTCGAATCGGGCGCTTTTTTTTCTTGTTCTGCTGGTGATCGTGGCGCACGGGGGGCTGGGGTGGATGCTGTTGCGGATGCCGGCGGTACGCGCAGCGCTGGCGGNNCGCAACCGGAGCCGCGATCGTCGTCTGTTAAGCCGACTTTGCCGGTTATCGAAAAAAACAGGCCAAGGGAGAAATTGCCGCCTGTAGCTGAGAAGTCGGCAATTCGGGAGAATCCTGTCGAGGTATTGCCGATATTTATTAAACCGGCACCATTGTTATCATCGGTAACGGCTGCGTCGGCGGTTGCGCCGGAGCCGCTTGCTCCACCGAAAACAATTTCGATATCGGCGGTGCGTTACCGTAAAGCGCCGATACCGACATATCCCATGGCGTCAAAGCGTCTGGGGGAAACGGGGGAAACGCTGGTGCGCGTATTGATTGATCAGGAAGGTGTGGCGCAGCGTTGGGTTATTGAACAGTCTTCGGGATATGAGCGGCTGGACGAGGCGGCGATTGCATCGATCAGGGAAGCTTCTTTTTATCCTTATACGGAAAACGATACGCCGCTTTCGGCATGGGTGGTGATACCGATTTCTTTTAATCTGAGATGAGCACTGAAAAGCTGTTTCGTTAAAGGAGGCGAGCATGAGCGAAGCTGAATCTGCGTTGGGTTTTGCCCATTTTATTGTGCAAACAGACGGCGTGGGTAAAACCATATTGATCATTTTGCTGTTGATGTCGGTCATCTCCTGGGGATTGATTTTTATCAAGGGATTATCCGGCTTTTTGCGCAACAGCCGCAGCAAACGCTTTTTGAACTTCTTCTGGAACGCGTCTTCAATCGATGTGGTTTCGGATGAGATCAGCGCGCATGGCGTGCGTTGTCCTTTTTCTCATTTGACCGCGCACGCGATCCAGGCGCAGCGCCATCACGCACGGGTCGGGGCAAAGCTCGAAGAAGCGGGTGGTCCGCAGGATTTTTTGACGCGTACCATGCGCAAAGTCCTTGATGAGGACACAACGCGATGTGAAAGCGGCTTGACGATATTGGCGACGATCGGTTCGACGGCGCCGTTTGTCGGACTTTTTGGCACGGTATGGGGGGTGTACCACGCTCTGGTCAATATTGGCATGAGCGGTGCCGGTACGCTCGATAAAGTCGCCGGGCCGGTCGGAGAGGCGCTGATCATGACCGGGCTTGGTTTGGCGGTCGCGATTCCGGCGGTAATCGGTTATAACTGGCTCACACGCAGCAATCGCGTGTTTCTGGCACAGTTGGATTCTTTTGCTTATGATTTGTTTACCGTTTTAACAACAGGTCATGCGTTAACGGCAAAACCGCCAAACGTGAAACCGTTGCAGTCGTTGCAGAAATCGTCGGCAGCATGATCGGGAACAATGATGGCTTTCGGGCAATTTGAAAAAACAGCGCAAGCGCCGATGGCGGAAATCAATATGGTGCCGCTGATTGACGTAATGTTGGTATTGCTGGTGATTTTTATCGTCACCGCGCCGTTGCTGACGCACGCGGTAAAACTCGATCTTCCCAAAGCAAGCGCCTCGATAAATGAGTCAAAGGTAGATAAAATCGAATTTGCCATTGATGCTGAAGGCACGCTTTACTGGAACGGCGAAAGCATTGACCGTGAAGAAGCGAAGCGCCGTTTTGATGTCGAAAGCCGGCGTGAGCCGCAGCCGGAAATTCATATGCGTGTCGACGAAAGCGTTGCCTATAAATTTGTTGCGCAGACGATGGCGGACGCTTCTTCCGCCGGGTTGACGAGGATTGGTTTTATCAGTTCGCCTGAAGAATAAGCGGGAAACAATTTACGGAAAACAAAAAGCCGCATTTGCGGCTTTTTGTTCGGAAAAGAATAAAGAACCCATCGAGATCAATCGTGTTTGGTTTCCACCATCTGCAACGGTTCCTCCTGGATCACGGCACGCGGCGGGCGCGTCCGTTTTGGATGGGGGCGTGTTGATTCTTCTTCTTGCGGTATCAATGCCGCGGCTTTGGTTTCTACTAATTGCAAGCCGCTTTTCTCAAGATCGGGCGGTGTTAATGGCGCCGGCGGTTTTGCCCGAGCGGCAGAAGCGGTATCCTTTTCACGGGTTTTAGTGACCGGCGCCACGGAGGCGGTCGCATCGTTGTTTACTTCAACCTTGTCCGCTTTCTGTTTATACGTCGATGGTGCTGATGGTTGCGGCGGTTCGACCGTTTTTTCAGGTGCAATTTCTTGTGTGCCGCTTTCAATACGAACTTCGCTGACCGGTTTCATGGCCGTACCGGTCGTCGGAATTGCAGGCAGATGCCTGGCGTCAATAAGGTTTTCTTCGCTTGTCGTCTCGGTTTTTTCCGTGGAGGAGCGGCGGCTGCGTCCCATCCGATTGCCGCGCGGGCCGCGACGACGACGGGAGCGCTCTTCGGTTTCGACACCAGCCGCTGCCGTGGTTTCGAGTATCGGTGCTTCTGAAATGGTGACGGTTGCTTCTTCGACCGCAAGCGATTGAGTATTATCGTTTGCCAAAGCTTCGGCATGATCGTCATGATGCCGGCGGGCATTCTCTTTTCTATCGGAGGAAGGCTGTTTGCCATGACGCGGGGCGTTATCGCGTTCATTACGGCGACGGTCCTCATTGCGTGGCGACGGCGCATCCGTACGTTTACGTTCATTGTTGTCGCGTGGCGATTTTTTCTCGGAGCGTCGTTCGGAGTTTTCAATACGGCGATTGTCTTCTCGGTTGCGATTGCTGTTGCGTCCCTTGCGTTCATCCTGACGGTTGCGGCTATTTCTCCGGTCGTTCTTCCGGGCGCTTTCTTTCGAGGGTTCGGCGATATCTTGACGGAACCATGCCGCAAAGCGCGACCACAGTGAAGGTTTCTCCGTTTGCGGACGAATATCGTGCGTAATTCCTTTGACTTTCGCCTCTTGGCGAACCTCTTTGGCTTCTTCTTTCTTCTCTTTGACGATATCCGGCTCTTTGGGCGGCTCGGCGCGTTCAAATGAAAGCATGCTTTCGTTACTGCTGTTAAGGTCTTCGTAACGCAGGCGCTCAACCGAGAACGACGGCGTTTCGAGGTGGCGGTTCGGCACCAGTAAAATATTGACTTTAAAACGCGATTCAATGGCAAAAACATCATTGCGTTTTTCGTTAAGCAGGAACGTAGCGACCTCCACCGGCACCTGCGCAACGACTTGCGCCGTGTTTTCTTTCATCGCCTCCTCTTGAAGAAGGCGCAGGATATGCAATGCCGTGGATTCCGTGCCGCGGATATGGCCAAGCCCATGGCAGCGCGGGCAGGTAATGTGTGCGGATTCCGCCAAAGCGGGGCGCAGGCGCTGGCGTGAAAGTTCCAGCAAGCCAAAGCGGGAAATGCGGCTGATCTGCACGCGGGCGCGATCGTCGCGCAATGCGTCTTGCAAACATTCTTCAACAGCACGCTGGTTTTTACTGCTTTCCATGTCGATAAAGTCAATCACCACCAGACCGCCTAAATCGCGCAGGCGCAACTGGCGCGCCACTTCTTCGGCGGCCTCAAGATTGGTTTGCAACGCGGTGGCCTCAATATCGAAACCGCGCGTCGCCCGGGCCGAATTGACGTCGATGGCGGTCAGCGCTTCGGTGTGATCGATGACAATCGCGCCGCCGGACGGCAAAGGAACTTCGCGGTTATAGGCCGATTCGATTTGGTGTTCAATCTGGAAACGCGAGAAAAGCGGGACGTTGTCGCGATAAAGCTTGACGTTCTTGATATTGTTCGGCAACACATGACTGACGAACTGTTGTGCCTGTTCAAAGATGCTTTCGGTATCGATCAGGATTTCGCCGATGTCCGGCTTGTAATAATCGCGGATGGCGCGGATCACGAGCGAGGACTCCTGATAAATGAGATAAGCGCCTTTTTGCAATTGCGCGGCATCTTCAATCGCTTTCCACAGTTGCAGCAGATAATTCAAGTCCCACTGCAATTCTTCTTCGTTGCGTCCGATGCCGGCGGTGCGGGCGATGATACTCATGCCTTTGGGCACATCAAGTTTACCCAAGAGATCGCGCAATTCGTTGCGTTCTTCGCCTTCAATGCGACGGGAAACGCCGCCGCCGCGCGGATTGTTTGGCATCAGCACCAGATAACGTCCGGCAAGCGAAATGTATGAGGTCAACGCGGCGCCTTTATTGCCGCGCTCGTCTTTATCGACTTGAACGATCAGCTCCTGACCTTCTTTGAGATGATCCTGGATTTTGCCCTCGTTAATGCCAACGGCTTGACGCGAAATTTCCTTGAACGGCAGAAAACCGTGGCGTTCCGCGCCGTAATCGACAAAGCAAGCTTCCAGAGATGGTTCGATACGGGTGACAACGCCTTTATAAATATTGGATTTGCGTTGTTCTTTGGTAGCGGATTCAATGTCAAGGTCAACCAGTTTCTGGCCATCGACAATCGCCACGCGCAATTCTTCCGCCTGCGTGGCATTAAACAACATTCGTTTCATGAATATTCCTCTGGCGCATCAAACACCAGACATCGGGAAACTCAACGTATTAAAAGAGCAATACGTTCAGGCATGGCACGCGCAGGCGTTAACCCGGCGGTAGAGAACAGCGTAAAAAATACCGGGCGGTTGGCCCGTCAGTTGGTAAGGTCTGTGAAAGCGCATAATGGTTTTTCATTGTCACGTATTCAGTGATGCTGCTTCAAACTCAATCATTCAACCTTATTCAAAAAGCACGTTAACGCTATTTCAAAAACGCAACGGCCTTAAAAAACCATTGTGTTGTGTTCTCTTGCCACGCGAACAGTTTTCCAAAGTCGGCAAATATGCGCGTGTTTTAATTCGTTTATCCGGGGAAGCTGCCTGTGTACCAAGGCTTTGCGGCGGCGGCGCTGCTTCAGGTATGACGACGGTTTCCCGTCTCACGTGGCATACCGGCATTCGCGGGCAACAATACGCAAAGAAAGTAAATAACCAGGTAGCAGACTGGCAAAGCTTCCATTAATATCGCTCTTTTCACGGCTTTCCACTTGGAAGAACACGACGGCGGCGATGGCCGCGACTTTTAGGTAAGCGCCGGAGTCCAGGCATATCGGCATTTTGCCGAAGAGTCATATTTTGGCCTGTGCCCGCAAGCTTCACCGAGTCAGGCTGTAATTATAAGGAAATGAAGGACTTAAGCAAGGACTTTGTGCGCCATATCACTATCGACGACGCCTCTGTTGGGCAGCGTGTCGATAATTTCTTACGCAAGCAGCTCAAAGGCGTACCCATCAGTCATCTTTATCGGATCATGCGCTCCGGCGAAGTGCGCGTCAATGGCGGCAGAACGAAGCCGGACGATCATCTGGCGCTTGGCGATATTGTGCGTATTCCGCCGTTACGCCTACCGGCGCGGCTGGCGGAAAAACGCGTGCCGTCCCCATTAATGCGATCGGCATTGCTTCGCGCGGATGTACCCGACATCCTTTTTGAAGACGATTTTCTGATCGCGATCAACAAGCCGTCCGGTTTGGCGGTACACGGCGGCAGCGGTGTTTCCTTCGGCGTGATCGAGCAATTGCGCGCGCAAAGGCCGGAATTGCGTTTCATTGAATTGGTGCATCGGCTGGATCGCGATACTTCCGGCGTATTGCTGTTGGCAAAAAAGCGTTCCGTGTTGACTGCGTTGCACGGCATCTGGCGCGACGGCAAGGTGGCCAAACATTACGACGTTTTGGTCAAGGGCGTTTGGCGCGATGAAAAGCGAAAGGTCGTTGCGCCGCTTTTGCGTTATCTGGACCATCGCGGCGAACGGCGCGTACGCGTCAGCGATGAAGGGCAAGCTGCGCACACCGTTTTTTATCGGCAGAAAGTCTGGAAGTCCACCGTGCCGCCGCAATCGCTGCTGCGCGCCGAACTCTTGACTGGGCGAACGCATCAAATTCGCGTCCATCTAACGCACTTGGGGTTTCCGCTTGCCGGCGACGACAAATACGGCGATTTTGCCTGGAATCGCGCATTGGCGGCACAAGGGTTACCGCGCATGTTTTTGCATGCGCGCGATCTTTCTTTTATTCATCCGCAGTCCGGCGAGGCATTGATGATCGAGGCGCCGCTTCCGAAATTGCTGGTTTCCTATCTTGCGCATCTTGACGCGCAGGAAACAACGGCTTTACGATGAAAGCGCCTTATTCTTTCACCCTGCTTGCCTTTGATTGGGACGGCACTATTGCCGATTCAGCGCATCATATTGTCAACGCGGTACAGGCGGCTTACCGCGATATGGCCTTGCAGCCTCCCGATGACAGAGCCGCTCGTTATATTATCGGCTTGAAGCTCGACATCGCGTTTCGCACACTGTCTCCGACATTGCCCGACGATAAAATAGCGCAGATTGTGCAACGCTATCTGTTCCATTATCTGCAAAGCGACTCTGAAATCCCATTGTTTTCCGGAATCCGCGAACTGCTCAATGAGCTAAAAACGCGCGGCTTTTGGCTTGCTGTGGCGACCGGAAAATCGCGTAAGGGATTGGATCGCATGTTGCGTCATTATCATCTGCTGCACGATTTTCACGCGACGCGCACGGCGGACGAGAGTTTTTCCAAGCCCAATCCGACGATGCTGTATGATTTAATGGACCGGTTGGGCGTGACCGCCGAACAAACATTGATGATTGGCGATACCACACACGATGTCTTGATGGCGCATAATGCGAGAACTGCGGCGTTGGCGGTTGCTTACGGCGCGCATGACGCGACAATTTTGCGTGACAGCGCACCGTTGGCAATGGTTCATTCAGTTGCCCAATTGCACGAATGGTTAAAAAACAATGTCAGCGATCCCACTTGATGAAACAGGAAAAAACGATGAGCGAACATGATGAAAACTCGATTTTGAATTCGGACGCTTTTGGCGCGCAGCCCGAAGCCCGCGCGCAAACGCCCGCCGCTTCGGCCGCGACAACCACCGGGGTGTTGGTTCTCGATAGATTGGCGCGCGATTTTCTTGCCGAACAGAAAAGCCAACGGCGTTGGAAAATCTTTTTTCGTCTTGTGTTCCTGCTGATCATTGTGCCGCTGCTTCTGGTTGGCTTTTTTGCGCCGAACATTGCAACGCCGGTATGCACCGGCCCCTGCACGGCACTGGTGCGGCTCGAAGGCGAAATCGGCAGCGATACCGATGCCAGCGCTGAAAATGTTAATGGCGCGTTGCGTGATGCTTTTGCCGCGTCGCATGTGCGTGGCGTTGTTCTCGAAATCAACAGCCCGGGCGGCAGCCCGGTGCAGGCCGGGCAGATTTACGACGAAATTAAACGGTTGCGGGCGCTGCATCCCGATATTCCGCTTTATACCGTGGTCAACGAAATGGCGGCATCCGGCGGTTATTACATTGCCGCCGCGTCCGATGCGATTTATGCCGACAAGGCCAGCATATTGGGTTCCATCGGCGTCATCATGATGAACTTCGGTTTTACCGAAGTGATGGAAAAGCTCGGCATTGAGCAGCGCACGATGACTTCCGGCAACAACAAAGCGTTTATGGATCCGTTCAGCCCGGAGAACGAAGAACAAAAAGCGCACATGCAAGGGTTGCTCGACAACGTGCATCGCCAGTTTATCGAAGCGGTGCGAAAAGGGCGCGGCGACCGTCTTAACGAAGAAGAGGGTATTTTTTCCGGCTTATTTTGGGATGGGGAAAATGCGGTGCGTATCGGTTTGGCGGATGGCTTCGGAACGACCGATTCCGTTGCTCGCGATATCGTCGGCGAGGAAAATGTCGTGGATTTCAGCTACTACCCCGGTTTTTCCGAGCGGCTGGCGCGCCAGCTTGGCACCGCCATTGCGCAACATTTTTCGGCGCAGACGACCCATCAGACGGTACGGTGGAAATAAATTTTATTTCTGTATGCCGGGCGTAACGGACCGGCAACAGTTTTATCGTCAGCGGGAGATGATGGGCGGGCAATGATGGGGCAAGAGGAAAGATTGGCCTTGCATTTTTGCCTATGGAAACCATTGCCGGATAATGATGCTTTGTTGTAACGCCTCTTTTTCTGATCATATTCGCCTGAATATAGTAAAATCGCCAAGTTTTTATAAACGGTTTTTCTTTCTTCTTTCGCGCCTTTCGGCGCGGTTATCGATATCGTCCACACCATGCTGAAACTCGCTCACAATCTGACTTTCCCCGATCTTTATACCCGCGACGGCGCGCTTTGCCTTGACCGGCAATTCTTGAAGCACTTAAACGAAGCCGATGCCGTGCTTGCCAAAAAATACCTGCAAGCGCGCCAACAATATCAGGATCAAGGTGCGGGTACAGAAAACGCGTTGCCGCGTAAGGAAGAAACCGCAATTTTGATGGAAGTTGCTGGGCATCTTGAAGATTTTCTCGCGGGGCTTTTCGGGATCGCCGACGAATTGCGGGCGCTTCAAAGCAGGCACTATGACTTGGCGCCGTTCTTTGCCGTAAAAAGGCAGTTCATTCAGCGCAAGGCGGCGAACGCTTATAAGGCGGATGTCGCCGCTGCTTTCGACGGCGCGGATTTGCGCAAGCAGTTGGAAGCGTTGATAGGCGAACCGCTCACACAATTGAATTTTTCCCGGTCGGTCATTCGTTGGCAGGGCACGGAAAATGTCGATGAAGCGGCGGTGGATCTGGCGATGCGTTACGCGGCGTGGGCGGTGCACACGCCGGAAGGCAGGGCATATCATCGCGACGATGTGCTGTTCAAAGTGCCCCAGAAAATTGATTTTATGCACTTGGTGCCGCTTGATGAAGAAACGCGTTGCGATGTCGCGATGTGGAAATTGGCGGAAAACCATGCGCTGCGTTACCGTGACGGTTTTGCGCTTACCGACCAAGGCACCGATTTTATCGGCGGGATGGATGAAGCAAATTATTGCATCTGGTGCCACGAGCAGGGGCGCGACAGTTGCCGCAAAGGCATTCTGGAAAAAAGCGATCAGCCGTTGGCGCAGCCGTTCAAGAAAACGCCGCTCGGCGTGCCGTTGAACGGTTGCCCGCTCGACGAGCGTATTTCCGAATTTCAGAAGTTGCGCGCCAATGGCCTGCCGCTGGGCGCATTGGCGATCATTTGTATTGATAACCCAATGGTGGCGGCTACCGGCCACCGGATTTGCAACGACTGCATGAAATCATGCATTTACCAGAAGCAGGATCCGGTCAACATTCCGCAATCGGAAACACGGTTGTTGAAAGATGTGTTGGCATTGCCTTACGGTTTTGAAATTTATTCGCTGTTGACGCGCTGGAACCCGCTGAATCTGGCTCGGCCGTTACCGTTGCCGCCGACCAGAAAACGTGTGCTGGTGGTCGGGATGGGGCCGGCCGGTTATACGCTGGCGCATCATTTGCTCAACGACGGGCATACGGTTGTCGGTATCGATGGGCTGAAAATCGAGCCGCTCGACGATGATCTCGGCGGTGTGGCGGTGGACGNNGGACGGAAAGCGCGTGCCGTTTGCGCCGGTGCGCAATTTTTCCGATTTGGTCGAGCCGCTGGGCGAACGTATATTGGCCGGTTTTGGCGGCGTTGCCGAATACGGCATCACGGTGCGCTGGGACAAGAATTTCCTGAAAGTGATTCGTCTCTTGCTGCAACGCCGCGCCGAATTTGCGTTGTATGGCGGTGTGCGTTTTGGCGGTACGGTGACATTTGACGATGCTTTTTCCCGCGGCTTCGACCATATTGCGCTGGCGCTGGGCGCGGGCAAGCCGACGGTACTCGACATTCCCAACGGGCTGACCACCGGTGTGCGCACGGCCTCCGATTTTCTGATGGCGTTGCAGCTTACCGGCGCGGCGAAGAAGGAAACGCTGGCGAACATGCAGCTGCGCCTGCCGGTAGTCGTGATCGGCGGCGGGTTGACCGCTATCGATGCGGCGACCGAAGCGTTGGCCTATTATCCGGTGCAGGTGGAGAAGTTTTTATCGCGTTATGAAAAGCTGGTCGAAGCGCAAGGCCAGGACAAGGTTGAAGCGCGCTGGTCGGATGAAGAGCGCGAAACCGCCGAAGAGTTTATCCGCCATGCGCGGGCGTTGCGCGATGAGCGCGCGGCGGCCGAAAAGGAAGGGCGGCGGCCTGATTTCATCGGTTTATTGAAAGGCTGGGGCGGCTCGACAGTTGCCTATCGCAAGCGCATGATCGACAGCCCGTCCTACACATTGAACAACGAAGAAATCGAAAAAGCGCTTGAAGAAGGCATCTGGTTTGCCGAGGGGCTGACGCCGCTCGAAGTCGAAATCGATGAGCGGAGCAACGCCAAAGCACTGAAGGTGTCGGCGCGCAAGATGGACGCCGAGGGCAAGTGGCGGGAATATGCGCAAACGTCATTGCCGGCGCGTACGATTTTAATTGCGGCGGGCACTTCGCCGAATACGGTGTTGGCGCGCGAGGATGCGGCGCATTTCCATTTGGACGGCCAATATTTCCGTTTGTGCGACGAAGAAGGCAACAGGGTCCAACTGGAGCGAGGCATGACCAAGCCGGAGCTGCCGGCGGTGTTGACGTCGATTCGGCAAGACGGGCGCGCGGTCAAATTCTGGGGCGATCTGCATCCTTCGTATTTCGGCAATGTCGTCAAGGCGATGGCGAGCGCCAAGCAGGGCTATCCGATCGTATCGCGCATGCTGGCGCGCTTGCCGAATGTTGACGCGCAGCGCGATAACAGCGCGTTTATCGCCCGGCTTGATCACGATTGGCGCGCCTGTATTGAGCGCGTGGAGCGGTTGACGCCGACCATCGTGNNCTTGCCGCGCAATTCACGCCGGGGCAATTTTACCGCCTGCAGAATTTTGAGGCGCGCGCCGCCGTCAAACACGGCACACGTATGGCGACGGAAGGGATGGCGCTGACCGGCGCCTGGGTTGACCGTGAAAAAGGCTTAGTGTCGTTGATCGTGTTGGAAATGGGCGGGGCGTCGAGTTT
>DBDN01000040.1 GCA_002293615.1 Betaproteobacteria bacterium UBA931
ACTAAAATTTTTTAAAGAAAAAATAATTCTGCCGATTATTTAAATAGCGGTTGACTTTCCGTCAATTTTCAAGGCGCTCTTTTATTCAAAATACTGTTTCAGCAAGCAACCTTTCTCAAACCAATCAAAAACACTGCGCGGCTGGCGCATTCCTGCTCAAGCTACGCGGCACGCCACGTGCAATATAAGACTATTGCCATTTGATATGGATCACTTTCCACTGCCCACCGTCGTAGCGCCATTCGACCTCAACACGATAATGTGAAGCATTGTCCGGGATCAAGCCATCGGCACCGACCAATGCCACCTCTCCTCTGCTTATTGCCTGAACCGAAAGTTTTTCATCGATCTCATTTCTGACATTAAGCGCCACGATTTTAATGTTTTTATAGCGCAAAAAAAGACCAGTCATGGTGCGTCTCGCCCATTCCTTATCATTATCCGCCGCTTGTGCAGAAAAATTTTCATGCAACATATCAAGCACACGATTGGTATCTTTGGCTTCCAGCGCCGCCTGTAGATCATCCGCGGCCTTATCGAGCGCCGCTTGCTGATTACTCTGCGAACAACCGATAGCCAAGAATACCAATATAAGCGAACACAAGAAAAATTTTCTCTTTTTCATATTTGCCGATCCTTAGCGGTTCCATCAAAGAACTTTGATGGCTTTGTTGGTAAAAAACTTTTGCATGAGATATTGGCGCCATTACTTTTTGCTTATCAACTGATGGCAAGTCGTTGTATGACGCTGAACAATTTACCCGATAACGGCACGCTTCTTAAGCACATCACATATAATATGATGCGTTAAATTCTCCTTTAGCAAAATCTCATGCGCCGACTTATCTTCATTTCATTGCTCTTTACGTCAACACTTTACGCACAGGCACAACCACAATTGCCGACGCAAATGTTGGCCATTGGCGCATACCAGATCACTGCCGAAGTTGCCAATACGCCAGAGCAACGTGAGCGTGGGTTAATGCACCGTTTCACGTTACCTGCCGGACAAGGCATGCTTTTCGTTTTTCCGCAGCCGCATTTGCTCGGCTTTTGGATGAAAAATACGCCAGCCCCGTTGTCCATCGCGTTTATCGACAGTGATGGTGTGATTCTGAACATTGACGATATGACGCCCAACGACGACAAAACCATCCATCGCTCGCGCGGCAATGCACTTTATGCGCTGGAAGTGCGACAAGGCTGGTTCCAGGAGCAAGGCATTAAGCCCGGCGATAAGGTCGGCAATCTACCGAGTGCGGCAAAGAACTGATCGTACCCTCATGACGCGTTCGTCGAAAGCCAGTGCAAGATAGGCTTCCATTGTTCCCAATCTTGCGTACCGCGCGATGGCGGTAAATCAAAAACAGTTAAACCATCACGGGCGCATTGCACATATACCTGCGTATCGCGCAGATGCGTCAACAATGGAAAATCAAAGCCGTAAAGAAATTCATCAAGCTCGGCAGCGCTTCGTGTCCGAGCATCGACGCGCATCGCCACAATACCAACCGCCAGCTTTTGCGCACGCACTGCTTTACGCTCCATGATCGTGTCGAGAAACAGCTGAGTTGCTTCCATATCAAATGCCGACGGCGATAACGGTACAAGCAGCAAATCAGCCTGTTTTATCAACGCCCGCAAGGTATCGCCATGTATACCCGCCGGCGAATCGATAACACGCCAGTCGATATTCTGTTCGCGCGCTTCTTTTTTGGACGTCCCCACCGGGAATATGCCTATTTTAGGAAAAAGCGCAGGACGACGCGCAAGCCACTGTGTTGTCGAACCCTGTGGGTCTTCGTCCTGCAAAGCTACAGAACGACGCCTGCCGGCGACCCAACCGGCAATGTTCGTTGCCAATGTTGTTTTCCCACTCCCGCCTTTTATGTTCGCAACCAAAATCGTCCTCATAACGCACCCGGAATGGCATAAAAGTAGAATGGTACGCCAATTTCAGCAGCCCGTGAATGAGCCGGCCAACGCAAGAAGACAAATGTTAATGGAAAATGATAAAAATCAGTTTGTTTCGCCGATCCAGGCCATTTGAATTGCCTCCAGAATGCGCTCATTGCTGGCTCCCGGCTCATCGACGAAATCCGGTAATGTGCAAATCCAGCGATGCAAATCGGTAAACCGGATATAGCGCGGATCGACATCAGGATGCCGCTCAACAAGCACCTCGGCAATTGCCTGCGCATCGTTCCAAGTTAGTGTTCTCACCATTGTTATTTTTCTTCTTTAGCGTAATTGATGGTGTAACGCGGTATTTCAACCAGCAAGTCTTCATTACCGATACGCGTCTGGCACGAAAGTCTTGACGTTGCGGAAACGCCCCAAGCTCGGTCAAGCATATCCTCTTCGTCGTCGGAAGCGTCGTCCAGTGAATCAAAACCGTCCTTGATCACCACGTGACACGTCGTACAAGCACAAGCCTTCTCGCAGGCGTGCTCAATATCAACATTGTGCCGCAACAAAGCGTCGATCAACAATTCGCCCACATTGGCGTCAAAGCTCATTCCTTGCGGACAAATCTCAGAATGTGGCAGTACAGTAATCTTGGGCATAAGTCACACAGTGTCGATATTTTTTCCGGCAAGCGCTTTCTGTACGCTGCGATCCATGCGCCGTCCGGCAAATTCGGCAGTCGCCTGATTGGTTTGCATCAGCGTGTGACGCAACGCCTTCAAATCACTGCCTTTGCGACAGCCGCGCAGATAATCAAGCATCTGATCGATCGCGACGCGCTCTTCATGAGACAGTAAATCACCATCTTCAGACAGCGCATTTTGCGTCAAATCGAGCAATTGATCCGCCTCGATCTGCGACTCGGCAAGCGCGCGTGCCTGCATATCATCATGGGCATGCGCCATCGACTCAGCCAACATGCGGGTAATATCTTTTTCATCAAGCCCGTAAGACGGCTTTACAATGACCGATGTTTCAACCCCGGCAGTTTGCTCGCGCGCCGATACCGAAAGCAAACCGTCGGCATCGATCTGAAAGGTAATGCGAACCCGTGCCGCACCGGCGACCATCGGCGGAAGGCCGCGCAACTCAAAACGAGCCAACGATCGGCAATCTTCAACTTTTTCACGCTCGCCCTGGATTACATGAATCGCCAACGCCGTCTGTCCATCTTTAAACGTCGTAAAATCCTGCGCCTTGGTCAGTGGAATGGCGGCATTACGCGGCACAATTTTTTCAACGAGCCCGCCCATCGTTTCAATGCCAAGCGACAACGGCGTAACGTCAAGCAAAAGCCAGCTGTCGTCTTGATCGCGATTTCCGGCAAGCGCATTTGCCTGAATCGCCGCGCCCAATGCCACAACTTCATCCGGGTTCAAGTTGACCAACGGCGGTTGTTCAAAATAATCGGCAACGGCACGACGAACCTGCGGCATTCTCGTGGCGCCGCCAACCATTACGACGCCCTTGATTTCCTCTTTCGTCAAACCGGCGTCACGCAACGCACGTTTGACCGATGTCAGCGTTTTCTTGACCAGATGCCCGGTGATTTCGGTAAACACTTTTTCGGACAGCGTTAAATCAACGCGCCGACCGTTACTTAATTGCGCTGTAATTGACGCACTGTCATTTTCCGTCAGCGTCTCTTTAGCGCGACGCGACAACATTAACAATAAACGCGTATCTTCCGTTGACAACGGCGGCAATGCCGCAGTTTCCAGTATCCAGCAAAAAATACGGTGATCAAAATCATCGCCGCCAAGTGCAGAATTGCCGTGCGTGGCCAATACTTCAAAAATGCCGCGCGACAAACGCAGTATTGAAACATCGAACGTGCCACCGCCCAAGTCATACACCACGTAGATCCCTTCGGCGCCATGATCCAGACCGTAAGCGACTGCCGCTGCCGTTGGCTCGTTCAACAAGCGTAAAACTTTTAACCCGGCCAATTGCGCCGCCTCTTTGGTCGCCTGCCGTTGCCCGTCATCGAAATACGCGGGAACGGTAATCACGATCCCCGCCAGCTCACCGCCAAGCTGTTTTTCTGCACGCGTTTTTAAAGCGCGTAAAATCTCCGCCGAAATTTCCACCGGGTTTTTTTCACCGGCGCGCGTTTTCAGGCGCACCATCCCCGAAGTTTCAAGCCATTGATACGGAAATTGTCGTGTGTCACCAAGATCGGTCAGCGCCCGCCCCCNNAGTTCGGTCAGCGCCCGCCCCATGAATCGCTTTACTGATACGATGGTGTTGGATGGGTCTTTGGTTTGTGCCGCCAACGCTTCTTGCCCAACCGCCACGCCCTGCTCCGTGTAGCGCACCACCGAAGGCAACAACGCATAACCTTTCTCATCAAGAAGTATGGTCGGCATACCGTGATGCACCGTCGCCACCAGCGAATGCGTTGTGCCCAAATCAATACCGGCAACAAGTTTATGCGCAGGCTTTGACGGTAAGTTGTCAGGTTCGGAGATTTGCAGCAGCATCGTTAAATAAAGGAGTTTTCACGGCACAGACGCGTATTGTAGCGAAAGTTGCCGACGGATATATCACGCCTCATCGGCATATTCTTTCTTTTCTTCAAGGTCTTCGCGAAAGCGTTCAAGAAACTGCAGTTCCATCGTAATGGGAAGCGCCTGCCGCAGGTTTTCACACGAAAGACTATCGTCATCCAGAAGATGAGCCAACATTTCCTGACGCTGTCGCGATGCCTCCGTCAGTTGCATAAGCAGACGATCAATGGTTTCCTCGTCACGATCATGCAATGCGTTTTCTGCCGCTTCGCGTAACGTCAACTGATTTTCGAGAAAGGTTTCAGACAACACAGCTGACTGGGGCTCGATCCCATTGATCTGCAAAAAATACAATGCTCGCAATACCGGGGTTTTTAATACGCGATACGCCTCGTTAACCAATGCGGCATCGGCAATTGCCTGCTGTTTTGCTTTTCCGCCGATGGCGTTATCAGGGTGCGTCTGTTGCTGTGCGCAGTGATATGCTTTTCTTAATTCGTCGTAATCCAACCGGTAATGGCGCATCAAACCCAATATCGAAAAGTAATCCCGCGCCTGCGTCATCGCAAAAAACTATGTTTATATTTGATCTACACGGTAAAAGATTCACCGCAGCCGCATTCATTTTTTATGTTTGGATTTTCGAATTTGAATCCTTCGCTCAAACCCTCACGCGTGTAATCCAGCCGCGTTCCATCAAGATAAGGCAGACTTTTCTTATCGACGACAACCAATACACCATCGCTTTCAAATTGCTCGTCTTCCGGAGAAACTTCATCGGCGTATTCAATCTTATAAGCCAGACCGGAACAGCCTGAGGTTTTCACCCCCAGCCGTAAACCGATGCCTTTGCCGCGCTTGGCAATACTCGCCCGGATATGTTTTGCCGCATTTGCCGTTAGCTGAATTGCCATGTTTTCCCCTTTCTCACGTCGCTGTGTGTGGTGTGCATACCGACACTTCCGCGATATCATCATCACCGTTTTTTTGCCCTTGTTTGGTCTTGTAATCCGCGATCGCCGCTTTGATCGCATCCTCGGCAAGTACCGAGCAATGAATCTTTACCGGCGGCAACGCCAACTCTTCGGCAATTTCGCTGTTTTTAATCGTCAGCGCTTCATCAAGCGTTTTTCCTTTGACCCACTCCGTCACCAAAGACGACGATGCAATCGCCGAGCCGCAACCGTATGTTTTAAAGCGCGCATCTTCGATCACACCATCTTTGCCGACCTTGATTTGCAGCTTCATCACATCTCCGCAAGCAGGCGCGCCCACCATACCGGTGCCGACATCATCGTCTTTTTTATCAAACGACCCCACATTGCGCGGGTTTTCATAATGATCCAGGACTTTTTTACTGTAAGTCATAATATGGTTCATCCTTTTGCGATTAATGCGCCGCCCATTGCACCTGAGTCATATCGACATTTTCGCAATACATTTCCCACAGCGGCGAAAGCGCGCGCAAACGTTCGACATTTTTTTTGATCAGATCGATTGCGTAATCAATTTCCTGCTCTGTGGTAAAACGACCGACCGAAAAGCGAATCGAGCTATGTGCCAACTCATCGCTCCGCCCCAATGCGCGCAGTACATAAGAAGGCTCCAATGACGCCGACGTGCATGCCGAACCGGACGATACGGCAATATCACGAATCGCCATCATCAGGCTTTCACCTTCAACAAAATTAAAACTCATATTGAGATTGTTGCACACACGGCGCGCCAGCGAACCGTTTACATAGACTTCTTCGATGTCGCGCAAGCCGTTGAATAAACGATCACGCAGCATTGCCAAGCGCGGAATTTCATCGTGCATTTCCGAAGCCACCAGCCGACACGCCTCGCCCATACCCACAATTTGATGTGTCGCCAACGTGCCTGAGCGCATTCCGCGCTCATGACCGCCGCCGTGCATCTGCGCTTCAATGCGTACCCGCGGTTTGCGACGCACATACAATGCACCGATGCCTTTCGGCCCATAAATTTTATGCGCCGATACCGACATTAAATCAATTTTTAATTCGCCAAGATCTATCGGCAATTTACCCACGGCTTGCACCGCGTCAACGTGAAAAATAATACCGCGCTCGCGACATAGTTCGCCAAAAACAGGAACGTCTTGAACCACGCCGATTTCATTATTGACATACATCATTGATACCAAAATGGTATCGGGGCGCAAAGCTTCCAGAAACTTCTGCGTATCGACGATGCCTTCTTCGTTCACGTCCAGATAAGCAACGTCAAAACCTTCACGCTCCAGCTCGCGCATGGTATCAAGTGTGGCCTTGTGTTCCGTGCGCACTGTAATCAGGTGGTTGCCTTTACTTTTATAAAAATGCGCCGCGCCCTTGATCGCCAGATTGCTGGATTCGGTTGCGCCGGACGTCCAGACGATTTCGCGCGGATCACAATTGAATAAAGCGGCGACATTCTGCCGGGATTCTTCGACGGCTTTTTCGGCCTCCCAGCCGTAAGCATGCGAACGCGATGCCGGATTTCCGAACTTTTCAGTAAGGTAAGGGATCATTTTCTCGGCCACACGCGGATCGACAGGCGTTGTCGCCGCATAGTCAAGATAAACCGGAAGTTTCATTACTGTTTCCAATTCCATACGTCGGCGCATTATACGCCGACGCCGGAATCTTTTTGTAAATATTTAAACCAAACGCAACTTTTGGTTAAATGAGCGTCGGTTCGAGTATTGCCGTCAAATCCTGATGCATGGTGATGGGTTGATCCTGGCTTTTGCCTCGGTTGAGCTTATTCTGATACGCCACGACCATTTGTTCCAGCGTTACCGAATCCATGAACTTGAAAATATGAGCCGTCAAGCCGGTCCATAGATCATGTGTCATGCAGTGATCCAGCTCATGCTGGCAATTACCGCGCCCGCCGCAACGGGTTGCGTCGATAGGCTCATCGACGGCAAAAATAATATCGGCGACCGAGACTTGTGATAGCGGTTTTGCCAGGTTGTACCCACCGCCAGGACCGCGAACACTTTCGACCAGCCCGCAACGGCGTAGTTTTCCGAAAAGTTGCTCAAGGTAAGACAAAGAAATATTCTGGCGGGTTGATACCGCCGCTAAAGTAACAGGACCTTTTGTTCCGTTCAGTGCAACATCCAAAACAGCTGTGACCGCAAAACGACCTTTTGTGGTTAATCGCATAGCTATTCTCCAAAACAAGGTTTACAGGGGCTCCCATCCTAGGAAGAGCTAAATGTGAGGCAAAAAAACCGCACAGGCCAACAATAAAATAACCTTCGGTTTTAGTCAAGTAAATTGTGCGCTTTCTACGACGCCCAAGAGAATTATTATTCCAGCATTTTATTCAGCGAATCAGAATCGATCGGTTTTTCGGTATTCTCATCTGGCATTCCGCAATCAATGCCCTGAACATTAAGTTTTTTCGCCATCGTTCTAATACAGTCTTCGGTCTTTGCAACATGATCGATCAAATGATGCAACGCCACCACCATCGGATCATTCATATCATCAGATACGGCATATGCCGAAAAACCAATCTTTTCGGCTTGCCTTTTGCGTTTCTCGCTGTCCTCTGCCGTTAATACCCGCGCCGGAATGCCGACTGCCGTCGCCCCCGGCGGCACCCCGCGCACAACCACCGCGTTGGAACCGATCTTGGCTCCATCGCCGATAAAAATCGGGCCAAGCACCTTAGCGCCCGCGCCGACGACCACGCCTTTGCCGAGCGTGGGATGTCGCTTGCCTTTTTCCCATGACGTGCCGCCCAAGGTAACACCATGATAAAGCGTGCAATCGTCGCCGATTTCCGCCGTTTCGCCGATCACGACCCCCATGCCGTGATCGATAAAAACGCGCCGACCGATAATAGCACCCGGATGAATTTCGATACCGGTCATCCAGCGGGCAAATGTTGAAAACCAGCGCGCAAGCCAGCGCAAACCGATCCGCCAACACGGATGACTGACCAAGCGATGAAAAATCAGCGCATGGACGCCGGGATAACAAGTCAGGATTTCCCAAACGTTCCGCGCGGCGGGATCACGTTCAAAAATAACGGTGACATCTTCTCGAATACGATTAAACATTTATGGCGCCCCGGCAATAAAGTAACCGGATTTCCCCCCGGTTTTTTCCAAAAGACGGACATCGGTGATGCACATTGCGCGATCCACCGCTTTACACATATCGTAAATAGTCAGTAGCCCGACGCTCGCGGCCGTTAACGCCTCCATTTCCACGCCGGTCTGCCCCTTGGTTTCGGCAGTTACCTCAATCAATACCGACGACGACGCCCGATCAGGGGTAAAAGCAACCGCGATACGGGTCAACGCCAACGGATGGCAGAGCGGGATCAACGTCGAAGTCTGCTTGGCCGCCTGAATCGCGGCGATCCGCGCTACGCCCAGCACATCGCCTTTTTTCGCATCGCCGCTCATGATCAGCGCCAGCGTTTCCGGCTTCATATCAATGCGGCCGCCAGCGCGGGCCATACGCAATGTGGACTCCTTTCCGCCGACATCCACCATGTGCGCCTGACCGCTTTGATCAAAATGGGTAAACCCGGGAGAATTTATGTTACTCATAAAAAAACTCTTTTCAGTTGCCTGACCGAACAATGTCCGTAAAATAAATCGGAAACATTGGCGTATACTTTTGAGAATGCGCATATTAGCACACAGTTTTTGTCGACATGTTTTCTGGAAACCCTTCTGCCGCCAATAAATATTTTATGCTTGGCTGTTTTCTTCATCCGCTCGCTCGCCTTGCGCCAAAGATCGCATGGCTTTCCATAGCGCTGCCCCTACTGACGCTCGCGCCCGCTTCACTCCATGCGCAATACAACCTGCCTGAATTAGGTGACGCTTCGCGGGAAGTGCTTTCGCCATATCAGGAACGCAAGCTGGGCGAAAGTATTATTCGCGAATTCCGCGCCAACGGCATTTACATGAACGACCCGGAGGTCAACGATTACCTCAATACCATCGGCCATAAACTGGTTTCCGCCGTCAACGACACACGGCAAGATTTCGAATTTTTTGCCATCGCGGATCCCACCGTCAATGCCTTTGCCCTACCCGGCGGCTATATCGGCATTAATACCGGATTGCTGCTNNCGCTCGCACATGAAATCACGCACGTTACCCAACATCATCTGGCGCGCATGATGAGCGGCCAAAAAGATCAACTGTTGCTTTCGCTGGCCGCGCTGGCCGCCGCTGTCGCCGCCGCCAGCGCCAACTCTTCCTCAAGCGACCAGATGGTCGGTGC
>DBDN01000026.1 GCA_002293615.1 Betaproteobacteria bacterium UBA931
CGCGGCGGCGGCTGCGCCGCCGCAAGGGCATGCGATAGTCAGCCCGATGGTCGGCACGTTTTATCGCGCATCGGCGCCGGGCGCCAAACCGTTTGTCGATATCGGGGCGACGGTCAAGGAAGGCGACCCGTTATGCATTATTGAGGCGATGAAGCTGATGAATGAAATCGAGGCGGATCGCGCCGGTGTGGTCAAAGCGATTTTGGTCGAAAACGGTGAAGCCGTCGAATTCGGGCAAACGCTTTTCGTTATCGAATAACTCTGACGTACTGTGAATCAAGCGGCGCAAACGTGTCGCCGCGATTATTGAGGAAAACCACGCGTGACTGCCCGAAAAAAACTCCAATTATTTGATAAGATTTTGATTGCCAATCGCGGCGAAATTGCATTACGCATACAGCGTGCTTGCCGGGAAATGGGCATTAAAACCGTCGTGGTTCACTCCGAAGCGGACAAAGAAACAAAATATGTTCGTCTGGCGGATGAGTCCGTGTGCATCGGGCCGGCAGCGCCCCATTTGAGCTACCTCAATATCCCCGCGATTATCGCGGCTGCCGAAGTGACCGACGCTCAAGCCATTCATCCAGGCTACGGTTTCCTTTCAGAGAATGCCGACTTTGCCGAAAAAGTGGAGTCGTCCGGTTTTGTGTTTATCGGACCGAAAGCGGAAACCATCCGGTTGATGGGCGACAAAGTCAACGCCAAGGCGGTCATGATGAAAGCGGGCGTTCCTTGTGTGCCCGGTTCGGATGGCGCATTGCCGGAAGATCCGAAAGAAATTCTGCGCATTGCCAAAGAGGTGGGGTATCCGGTAATTATCAAAGCTTCGGGCGGCGGCGGTGGGCGCGGGATGCGTGTTGTCAATACCGAAGCTGCGTTGCTTTCGGCGGTTGCGTTAACGCAGGCTGAAGCACAGAGCGCGTTCGGCAATCCGACGGTTTACATAGAGCGTTTTCTCGACACGCCGCGCCATATTGAAATTCAGGTGCTTGCCGATAATCATAAAAACGCGGTCTGGCTTTCGGATCGCGACTGTTCGTTGCAGCGTCGTCACCAGAAGATTATCGAGGAAGCGCCGGCCGTCAATATTCCGTTGCGGCAATTGAATCGCATCGGCGATCGTTGTGCCGAGGCCTGCCGCAAGATCGGCTATCGCGGAGCGGGAACATTTGAGTTTCTCTATCAGAACGGCGAATTTTTCTTTATTGAAATGAATACGCGAATTCAGGTCGAGCACCCGGTCACCGAAGAGGTCACCGGCGTCGACTTGGTTCAGGAGCAAATCAAAATCGCCGTCGGCCATAAGCTTTCATTTCGGCAGCGCGATGTCGTCCGTAAAGGCCATGCGATCGAGTGTCGCATTAACGCCGAGGATCCCGAAACTTTTGCGCCGTCTCCGGGACGAATCACGGCGTACCACGCACCGGGTGGGCCTGGCATTCGGGTTGATTCACATATATACAATAATTATTTTGTGCCGCCGCAATACGATTCGATGATCGGTAAAATCATTTCGTATGGCGACACCCGCGATCAAGCCATTGCCCGGATGTTGGTCGCGTTGTCTGAAACGGTAATCGGCGGTATAAAAACCAACATTCCTCTTCACCAGCAGTTATTGCTTGATGAAAATTTCGTTCGCGGCGATTTTTCTATTCACTATATCGAAGAGCGCATGAAGCAACTGAAAGGCGAATAAGCCGGTGGCTTATTGGTCGGTATATTTTGACGTTGATTCTGCACAAGCTGTCTCCTGGTCGGACGCGTTGCTGGAAAACGGCGCTTTATCCGTAGATCTTTCGGATCCTTTTTTCGGCACGGATAGCGAAATGCCGCAATATGGCGAGCCCGACACGCCGGTCTCTTTGTGGCCGATATCACGAGTGACGGCATTGTTTGCCGAGAGTGAAAATCAAAAAACGCTGGAAACGCTTCTGGAAAATATTGCTCGGCAACAAGCGTTACCATTAACGATTGCCGAATGGGCGCCAGTCGCCGAGCGTGACTGGGTGCGCGAAACACAGGCGCAGTTTGGCGCCATTCAAATCACCGATGATTTCTGGGTAGTACCGACATGGTCGGAGCCGCCCGAAAATGCGCGGCACATTTTACGGCTGGATCCGGGGCTGGCATTTGGTACCGGCTCGCATCCAACCACACGGCTGTGCCTGCGTTGGCTGTGCGCGCACCCGCCGGTTGATCGGGATGTTCTCGATTACGGTTGTGGCTCGGGTATTCTCCTGCTTGCGGCAAAACGGCTCGGCGCATCGGAAAACACTTATGGCACGGATATTGACCCGCAGGCGCTTGTTGCCAGCCGCGAAAATGCGGCGATCAATCATATTGCGGCACAGTTTGTCGTGCCGGAAGCGCTGCCGGAAGCGATGTTCGATTTGGTCATCGCCAACATTTTGACAAATCCGTTGCGTGTTCTGGCGCCGTTGCTGGCCGCAAGAACAAAATCAGGCGGACAAATTGTTTTGTCCGGCATTTTGCTGTCGCAACAGAAAGATATCATTGAACGTTATAACCAGTGGTTTGATATAACGCTTTGGCAAGAAGAGGATGGATGGGCGCTGCTCGGAGGTATGCGGCGCGCGCGATAATAAGCGGGTGTTTACAAAATCACGGCTGACCGCCCATCGAATTGGCGGTATCCTTATGGCCTTATGAGCACATTAAAATTTGTCCGTTGCCCGGAATGCCAGACGGTATTTCGCGTCACGCCGCAACAGCTGGCATTGCGCGACGGGCAAGTGCGCTGCGGACGTTGCCGAATAGTTTTTAACGCATATGGCGCGTTGGTCGATCCCAGCGGCTTACGTATTCCCGGGCCGGGCATGGCGCCTGTGGAAACGAATACCATGACACTGCGTGATTTTATTACGACGAAAGAAGAGCCGGATATTGCGGTATCGCAAGGCGAATTGAAAACACCGGCAGCGCATTTACTTGCCGATTTTGAATCGAAGAAGTCAGCGGAAGAGGTCGAAGAAAAACGGGCCGAGAAACAGCCCAAACAAAAAACGCCGGAGAAAGCCGTGTTGACGTTGTCCGAAAATACGATCGAAAAATCGTCACGGATATCGCAACAGGCATTGCTCCCAAACGGTGTCACGAAACCGAGTAAGCGGCGCGACAGCCCAACACCGATGGCGTTGGTGCTTGATTCGGATACACCAAAATTGTGGCGAAAACTGGGATTACCTAAATGGGTACCCCCGGTATTTTACGGTCTTGGCTTATCAATATTGGTCGTTGGGTTGTGGGCGCAAACCGTTCTTTATTTTCATGATGCACTCGCGTACCAATATCCTGATTTTCGCTCTTTTTTGGCGGCGAGTTGCGGCATACTGGATTGTCAAATTGAACCGTATCATGATCTTAATGTGCTTGCTATTGAATCTTCCGAGTTGCACTCGCTGCCCGAACAGCCGCAACGGCTGGCGCTTACCGCCACCATCCGTAATCGCGGCAAGCAGCCGGTCGCGTACCCGCTATTGCAGTTTGAATTAACGGATGCGCAGGATAAGGTTTCCGGGCGCCGCTATTTTGCTCCCGATGTTTATCTTGACGATGCTTCGCGTATTGCCCAAGGCTTGGGAGGGAATCATGATACGACTTTTACGCTTCAGCTTGAATCGCATCTTGACGCCGCCAGCGGTTATCGTCTTTCGCTGGTTTATTCCGCTTCATGAGGAAGCGGTATGATAAAAAGTATTTTAACCATAGCGGTCTTTTTATTTCTTGCCGGTTATTGCGGCACGCCCGCCATGAACGGCAACAGGACGCCTATGGAAAAAATCATGAGCGTTTATCGGGGTATGTTGCCCTGCGCGGATTGTGCCGGTATCAATACCGAGCTTACCTTGAATGCCGATCAGACCTTTACACTCAAAGAAACCTATCTGACAGGCAGCCCAACATTGGCGGCGACATGAAGAGGTAATCGAGCTGTTTCCCACGATAAATGAAGGAAATGAGCGATTTTGTTATGGCATTTCTTCCGAAAAATTATTGACACGTTATGATATCGATTGGCCGGTGGAAAAGGGTTCGGCAATTCACATTCATGTTATCTGCGCGAGCCCAGAAAAGGCTCAGAGAGCCTTTGAAATCCTTGCAGAGGAAGGAACCGTCGTGGAGAAGTTGCAACCGAACCCGCCGACCCACGACAACAGCGTCAGCGGTATGTTGAAGGATAAATACGGATTCAATGGGGTGTTGTCCGCACAATTAAGGTAGATATGGTAATAATGACTGTTGAAACCGTGAGGGAAAGGTATGATTGAAAAAGTGAATCTTAAAGAGCGCGTTAATTCTATAACAGAGCTGTTTTCGTATCTTGAGGTCGGTAACCTCAATAATCACATGCTGAACGTATTGCAAGCCGAGAACAGAACTTTGGAATTTCACGCGCACGACCGCTCTGATGAGATGTTTTACTGCATTGAGGGTGAGTTTGACATTGAGTTTTCGGATGGTATAGCGCACTTATATGAAGGTGATTTTATCATCATCCCCAAAGGGACATCGCACAGGCCCATTTGCAAGTCACTGGTCAAATGTCTTTTGATAGAAATTGACGGAACGCTGACGAGAGAAAATACCGGAGGAGCATACGGTAATTAAAATACATCACAGAGGTGTATATATAAAGCGGAGGCGAAATCCATTCTGAAGGATATACATAAGCGGACTGTATTCTGTGGGCCACAGGATGATGCCTCCCAGCGGCCTCTCCGTCGCACTGGCGTCTGGCTGGACAGCGGCGCAACTTGTTTTCAGACAGTTTGATCTGGAGTTTAAGTAGATAAAGCTTGGGGTGATTGAGAAAATATGTGCGCCTCTCCGGGAGACAACGTTGGATTATTCGTTGAAAAAGCAATAATTTGTTTATAGACGAACAAACAAAGGAAAGAATATCGGGATCGCTTCGGCTTTACAATGTTTCTGGCTATCGTTTTTTATTGAGATATATCATATGGGTGTCACCATGAAAAAAATATTGTTGCTTTTCTTTGTTTTTTACGCGCCATTTCTTGCCGCGCAGCCGGTGTCAGAGATTGGCCCTTATATTGAAGGCTATAACGGGCCTAAGCTGGAAGAGGTTTGGTTGTTGCGTATCGGGCCGCGCTCGGAAAACACTTTTCTCGTTCAAATTGCCGGTGTCGATCATGAATGGGACAATACCATTGTAAAATGCGAAAAAAAAGGGGGCGAAGGACTGTCGGCGGTTTATAGTGTGATGTATAACAATGCGCCTCATGTGCTGATAACGCAGAAAAGTTATACCGAACTTGAATTACATTTACCGGCTGAAAGAACGACTATTCCACTCAAGTACAGCAAGGAATTGTCTTTGGAAGGAAACAAAGAAGCTTTTTTAGCGGACTATCTGGCAGCGCAGCAGCGGGCAAAATAGAAAAATCGCGTTATCGGCTCGACGAAGTGATTTGCTTCGTGCCATAATCATCAAAGTTTTTCCATGATTCCGACGATGATAACTATGAGTTCATTGAAAGAACGTCTGAACGCTTACGAAGACCTGATGCATTTGAGAGATCCGATGGGCTTTCTTTTGCTCTTCTGGCCGACATTATCGTCGCTGTGGGTTGCGTCGAACGGTATGCCTCCATTTTCACTGATCCTCGTTGTGTTCATGGGTTGTCTTCTTTTCCGTTCTGCAGGCTGCGTGCTGACAAGGTGGCACGATCGTACCGGTCCGGTTGCGCAAGGCATCGTATCCTCGTGGGAAGTTGCGGTGCTTGTTGCGGTACTCTATTTTTTTGTTTTCTGCTTTATCTGGCTGACGACAAAAATGGCGATTATTCTTTTTTTCGTCGCGCTTGCTTTTGTTGCCGCCTGTGTTTTATTAAGGCGCGCCACAATAATGCCGCAAGTATTGATAGGCATTGTTTTTTCTTTGAGCGTTCCTTTCGGTTTTGCGTTTGTGCTTGATGAAACACCTTGGCAGGCATGGGCGATGATGGGGGTGAATTTTTTCTGGGTTGTCGCTTGTGAAATTGAAAGCTCGATTATTGGGCATGGCGATAAATTTTTTTCGGAAAGCCAGGCGCCCTCGTTTGAGCGGAACGATGTCGCCATTATTGCTTTTTGTTATATTTTCTTTTTTTCAGGCATTGCGTTTTTTGGGGTGTATTGGCGGTGGGGCTGGCCATTTTGGCTTTGTTTTGCCGTTGCGATCCTCATCGCGCTTTTATGTTTATTTTGTATTAAAGGCTACGGGAAGCGTTACCGGATCGACGCGTTCCGAAAGACCCAATGGATCGGTATGGCGCTTTTTATCGGAATTGCCGCGGATTTTATTTTGCTGCACCAAGCATTACCGCTCTGGAAAATGTGACGTTAATGGTGACGCTTCTTCTCGCATCGACGTCACCATATCGTCGCGATCTTTTAACCCGTTTTGGCCTCCCGTTCCAAACGTTTTCTCCCGAGGTTGACGAAACGCCTTTACCGAATGAAACGCCCGCGCAATTGGTGCTGCGTTTGTCGGAAATGAAGGCGCGAGCCGGCGAGGCGGCTTTTGCGCGCATGCCGGAGAATACATTGATTATCGGCGCGGATCAGGTTGCCGATTTCGAGGGCGTTGTGTTTGGCAAGCCCGGCTCTTTGGCGAATGCACAAAAACAATTGTCCGTACTTTCCGGCAAAACGGTGGTTTTCCGTACCGGTCTGGCGCTGTTCAATCCGCAGGCAAGGCGCTGCCGTACGGTTCGCATTGACGTGGTTACAGAATACCGAGATCTTACGGACGCTGAGATCAATCATTATTTGCATGCCGCCGAGCCATTTAACTGTGCGGGATCGGCGCGCTCCGAGGATTTGGGCATTACCTTGTTTGAACGCATTGGCAACAATGATCCGACAGCGCTTATCGGCCTGCCGTTAATTGCTTTGGCGCGACTGTTGCGCGCCGAGAATGTTAATCCCCTTCTTTGCCGGCAATCGCCATGAGCCATATCGGCACGCTTTACCTCGTACCCAATCTCTTGGGTATGGTTGTCCCCGAACAGGTTCTCCCGGAAAGCGTTTGCGCGATAGCCCGAAGCCTCGAATACTGGGCGGTGGAAACGCCAAAACCGGCGCGCGCTTTTCTGAAATCATTGGGTGTGGCAAAACCCGTCGCCGAATTATCGATTTGCCCTTTGCCGGGAAAAGCCGACATTGCCGAACTTGATACGCTGATTGCAATCTGCCAAGGCGGGCATGATCTTGGTGTCCTCTCCGATGCGGGTTGCCCCGGGGTTGCCGATCCGGGCGCGTTTCTTGTCGCGCGTGCGCATGTGTATAACATTCCAATCAGACCATTGGTTGGGCCTTCGTCGATTTTGTTGGCGTTGATGGCATCGGGCATGAACGGGCAACGTTTTGTTTTTCATGGTTATTTGCCGGTCGCTGAGAATGCGCGCGCGGAAGCGTTACGTAAGCTTGAACGCGATTCGCATAAGAATGGCGGCGTTACGCAAATTTTTATTGAAACGCCATACCGCAACGCAGCGTTGCTCAAAACAGCGGTTGACGTCTTGCGGAGCGACACAAGATTATGCGTTGCCGTTGATTTAACGCTGGTATCGGAAAGTATCCTTTGTCGATACGTGCGTGATTGGCGCAACGCTGATTTCTTTTCATATCAGAAACGACCGGCAGTATTTCTTTTACAAAGCGTATGAAAAAAGCGAACGACCACATCTTTTCCACTTCTCTGTATGAACGCAGATTTTGCTTTTCTCTCGGTCAATCTTTTGCTATCATCCGTGCTTCCTTTCCCCGATAGCTCAGTCGGTAGAGCGACGGACTGTTAATCCGCAGGTCCCAGGTTCGAGCCCTGGTCGGGGAGCCAGTAAAGCAAAGGGTTGTGTGGTTGCCACATAACCCTTTTTTGCGTTTTATGGTACGGAAACCGCTGCGCCGCGCGCATAACTGACAAGACGTATGGTCGCGTTCAGTACCGGGATTTCGATGGCGCTTCTTCGATCTGTTTTTTCGACAAAACTGGCGTATTTTTCCGCGTAAATAATATTGTTGATGGCAGGCGCGTACCAAACTTTATATCGGCCGCGCGTCGGCCACCGCCAGAATTCATCGTCGTCCAGCGCGACGTAAACAAACATCATCAACGCATCGGTTTCGCCTAACGGAGAAGCTATTTTTTCCCAGCCGATGGTCTGCGTTTTTACGTCGGGCGAACCGCCCCGTTTTTCACCTCGATCGGCATGCAGCCGTTTGTGCCAGCTTTCTCCGGCGCGCATGGGAAAACGAAAACGTTGCCACGGCGGGTCAAACTGCCGTGTTTCGTCGTTTAAAAGAGCGCCTTGTGCCACCAACCCGGGCGCCGGCCAGATTTCGGTACGGGTATCGCTGATATTTTCGCCTTTGCGCGAAATTTGTACGGTAATCTGTCCGTTCTTGATGTCGGTAATTTCGTGGGTCTCGTCCCAGACAATCGGCAGGCGGTAGCCATCGGAAACCTCGTATATCCAGCGATCACCGACGCGGTAATCGGGCGTATCAGCGGCCCGGTTCGGATCGCTGTTCAGTCCCATCATCGACGCACAGCCTTGCAGCAGCAATGCGATGATGGCTGTTAAAAAAAAACGGAACATTTATGATTCACCCACGTTATCTGTTATTGCGCCTTCACTGGCGCTGGACACCAGGCGCATGTATTTTGCCAGCAACCCTTTTGTGTAGCGTGGCGCGGGTGGTTGCCATTTGGCGCGCCGCACAGCCAGCTCCTGATCGCTCACGTTTAGTTGGATGAGTAATTTGTGCGCGTCGATGGTGATCGAATCACCCTCCTCAATAAGCGCAATGGCACCACCGACAAACGCTTCCGGCGCGACATGGCCGACGACCATGCCCCAAGTGCCGCCCGAGAAGCGGCCATCGGTGATGAGGCCGACGGTTTCACCAAGCCCCTGCCCGATCAAAGCGGAAGTAGGCGCCAGCATTTCCTGCATGCCCGGCCCGCCTTTCGGCCCTTCATAACGAATCACAATAACGTCGCCGTCTTTTATTCGGCGTGCCATGATTGCTTCCATGCATGCGGCTTCGGAATCGAACACGCGCGCAGGACCTGTGATCGATGGATTTTTCAGCCCGGTAATTTTGGCAACTGCGCCTTCCGTCGCCAGATTGCCGCGCAGAATCGCGAGGTGTCCTTCCGAATAAAGCGGTTTATCGAATGGCCGAATTACCTCCTGAGCGGGCGATGGCTCTGTCGGTACGGCGGCAAGTTCTTCGGCCATCGTTTTACCGGTGATGGTTAAGCAATCACCGTGCAACAGGTTTTTTTCCAGCAAGATTTTCAAGACTTGCGGTACGCCACCTGCGTTATTGAAATCTACCGCCACAAAACGCCCCGATGGTTTGAGATCGCACAACACGGGAACGCGACGGCGGATGCGCTCAACATCGTCAAGCGACCATGCTACACCGGCGGCAGAAGCGATCGCAAGATAATGCAGCACGGCGTTGGTTGAGCCGCCTGTGGCCATCACGAGCGACATTGCGTTTTCAATTGCTTTTTTGGTGATGATGTCGCGCGGTTTGATGTCGTGAACAATCGCGTTGTACAACACTTTTGCCGAGAGCGCCGCCGAGTCGGCTTTTTCCGGATCAGGACATGCCAGCTGCGACGAACCGAGCACGCTCATGCCCAGCGCCTCAAACGAAGACGACATGGTGTTGGCGGTATACATGCCGCCGCATGCGCCGGTAGTCGGACACGCGTTTTTTTCAATACCAACAAAATCATCGTCGCTCATTTTACCGGCCGCGTAAGCGCCGACGGCTTCGAACGAACTGACAATAGTCAAATCCTGGCCTTTCCAATGCCCAGGCTTGATTGTTCCGGCGTACACATAAACACCAGGCACATTCATGCGCGCCAGTGCGATCATGCCGCCCGGTAAATTTTTATCGCAACCGCCGACGATCAGCACGCCGTCCATGCTTTGGCCGTTTACGGACGTTTCAATTGCGTCGGCAATGACTTCGCGCGATACCAGCGAATATTTCATCGCCTCCGTTCCCATGCCGATACCGTCAGTCACCGTCGGCACGCCGAACATCTGCGGCATTGCGCCGACTTCTTTCAATGCGGCCATAGCGCGGTCGACCAACGGCTGGATCCCGGCGTTACACGGGTTCATCGTGCTGTGGCCGTTGGCAACGCCGACAATCGGTTTGGTGAAGTCGTCGTCACCAAAGCCAACCCGGCGCAGCATGGCGCGATTTGGCGAGCGGGCAACACCTTCGGTGATAAGGCGAGAGCGGCGGTTGTACTGCATGGGGTCTCCTGAAAATATTTAACGCGAAGAAGTAGAGTCCGACGATAACATCGTATCCGGTTTAATACAACATAATATCGCGCCGCCGCCGATCAGCACAAACGCGACGGCATGAAAAAAATGCAGACGTTCATGGATGAATAACACCGCAAAAAGTGCCGAAAACAACGGAATCAAATGTGTGAAAATCCCGGAGTGAACCGGCCCGACCTTGGCGACCGCATAGCCGAACAACAGCATTGCCAGCAGTGTCGGCACCAACGCAATGTAACTTGCCAACGCAATTTCCCGCAGCGATAAACGGGGAATACCGTTTTGCGCCCAGTCAAAAATTACGGCGGGCGCGATCAAAAAAAGACCAAGAACACCGGCGAGGAAAACAAATGCGGTAAGCGAAAGATAAACCGGGCGATAAAGCAGCAACACGGTATAAACCGCCCAAACCATCAGTCCGGCAAGTACGATGATTTCGAAACCGGAAATGCGCAGTTGCAGCAAATGAGAAAAATCGCCGCGCGTTAGTACCACAAAAACGCCGATGAACGAAAGCGCCAGGCCGATACCTTCATGGCGTTGCGGAATACGCCGTTTCCACAGCGCCATGATGAGCACAACCATTACGGGCACGATGGAGTTGACGATTCCCATGAAAATGGCCGTTGAGCCGCGTAGCCCAAGATACGAAAGATAAGCGTTCGGCGCAAAACCCAGCAGCGCCAGAAGCAACATCAATCGCCATTGCGTCGTTAACGCGCGCATAATTGCCGCCCGCTCTTTATATACGAACGGTACCAGCACCAGCACCGCGACGCCCCAGCGAAACAAAGCCAGCGTTGCCGGCGACATGGTATTCAAAAGCCCGCGGGCGACGACGGCGTTGCTGCCCCAGAACGCGGAAGTCAAGACGAGAAACGCGTAAGCGGTAATCCGCGCGGAGGGCTTCATGAGATTTATCAAACAATGCGTTGACGGATGTTTATCGTTTTTCGCTATTATCGGACAGTCGGCAAAATAAAAACACGGGCGCGTGTAAAAAATCATGAAAACGAGACGCCATACATTCTTTTCCGGCGCGCAGCTGTCTTTTGGCAAAACTTGGGGTATTGTATGGCAATCGCTATTCTGAGAATCAAAGCAAATGTTGGTTTATCCTCATATCAATCCTGTTGCCATTAGTATCGGCCCGTTCGCGGTACACTGGTATGGCGTCATGTACTTGCTCGGCTTTCTGCTTTTTTATTTTCTGGGCAAATACCGGATCAAGCGCGGACTCTATCCGGGCTGGCAAACGCATGATGTCGATGATCTGCTTTTCTACGGTGTGCTCGGTCTGATCATCGGCGCGCGTTTGGGTTACGTGCTTTTTTATAAGCCCGCGTATTATTTCGGCAATCCACTGGAAATCTTCCAGCTTTGGCATGGCGGGATGAGTTTTCACGGCGGTTTTATCGGCGTATTGCTTGCAATTACCTTTTACGCTTGGCAGCGCCGGCGACCCTGGTTCGAGATCAGCGATTTTGTCGCACCGCTGATTCCGCTCGGCTTAGCTGCTGGCCGCATGGGTAATTTTATTAACGGCGAACTGTGGGGCAAGCCGACGGCGTTGTCTTGGGGCATGATTTTCCCGCATGTTGACGACTTGCCGCGCCATCCGTCGCAGCTTTACGAATTTGCGCTCGAAGGCGTTGCGCTGTTCATTATCCTGTGGTGGTTTTCGGTCAAGCCTAAGCCGCGCGCGGCGGTTTCCGCATTGTTTCTGATCGGCTACGGCTCTTTCCGCTTTCTTGTCGAGTTTGCCCGTGAACCGGATAATTTCCTGCCGGCGCTGCCGTTTCACTTTTCGATGGGGCAGTGGTTGTCGTTACCGATGGTGTTGGCGGGTATAGCGATTATCTTATGGGCATATCGACGAGGAAATAATTCATGAAAATATGTTGCCAATCTATAAAAAAGATAAGATACGCTTGCGTTTGCTTTCAGAAGTTTTATGGGAATAAAATGAATTGTCGATGAAAGGGGGAATTAAGATGATAGCAATTGACTGGTCTCTGGATATTCTGAAAAACAAATATCTTCAATTCGATGGTCGTGCCGGACGCCCCGAATACTGGTTTTTCTTTCTGGCCGTTTTGGTGGTTTCAATCATATTGAGTATCATCGACAGCCTGTTGACAGGATTTCTTCTGTCAGCAATATTTTCTTTGGCAATTTTGTTGCCGTCTCTGGCTGTTTGCGTCAGAAGGTTTCACGATCAGGATCGCAGCGGTTGGTTTGCACTTTTACTGTTGATTCCGGCTGTTGGGGTAATTATCGTTTTGGTTTTGATGGCGCTTCCCGGATCGCCAGGCGCCAATCGCTTTGGTCCTCTGGCACCAAAGTCACCGGCAAAGACGCTTTCTCTTTAACCTAAAAAACGTTTCCGAAAAACCTGCCGCATGGCGGCAGGTTTCATTCTTCCCGACGATATTCGCCTTCGATGGCTTCGTCCTGCGAATAGACGCGCGTATGCGGCTTGCGATAGGGCGGAGGATCCTGATAAGGCGGTACGGTACGCGCATCAGAAATATTTGCGGAGCTACCACCACGGCCAAGGAGCAGCAACACCACAGCGATACAAGCGCTGCCGATACCCGGCAAAATAAGCAGAAAGCCTGCCAGCGCCCGACGAAGGCTGCCCCAAAGCGCCCATGGTGAACCTTCAAGGCGGCGTAGCGCCTGCCAATGTGCTTGCACCCGTTGCCATTCCAACGACAGCAGGATTACGCCTGCTACCGCGGGCAAGACAAAAAAAAGCCAGGCATCAAGACCAAGCGCGTCGGCGAGCACAAATGTGAGCCAGAGGTCAAGCGCCCATGGGAGCAATAAAAAAATAATAAACGGCATAATATAAGACGACTTCTGTTGAATACGTTTTATCACAAGATCGCACGGTAATTACCGCACAATAAATAAGGAATAGAACCTATATGTTGATTGTTTATACCACGCTTCCCGACAATAACACCGCCAATCGTTTCGCGCTTGCCTTGATCGAACAACGGCTGGCGGCATGTGTGCATATTGGCGCGCCGCTGACGGCTGTTTATCGCTGGCAGGATGTCATCGAACAGGCGACAGAAATCCCGCTGGCAATCAAAACACCTCGCGCGCATTATCCCGCTTTGCAGGCATGGCTCGAAGAGCATCATCCGTATGAAGTGCCCGAAATCATTGCTGTTACGGTAAGCGATGTATTGCCGGTCTACCTTAAATGGGTGCAGCAGGAAACAAAAACAAGGCCTTGATAGGCAATCCGTTATAATCGGCCATGTTTTGGTGCTGAAGAGGCGGATGATGAAACGCATTTTATGTATGCTGGCGATGGCATTATTGGCGCCGGGGTCGGTTTTTGCCGCTTGCGGCAGCGAACCGCTGGCACATGAGGACGCTTTTCGTTTGTCGGCAATACCGTTGAATGACCACGCTGTCGAGGCGCGTATGGAGATCGAGCCGTGTTATTACCTGTATCAGAACAAATTGAAGTTTTCGCTGACGCCCGCTGAAATGGGTGCGGTAGCGATGCCGATCGGCATGCTCAAGCAGGATCCATATTTCGGTCAGGTCAGCGTGTACTATGGTCGGGTCAGTGTCATTTTACCGTTTTCGCCTCAGCCCAAAGGCGCTTCGATTACGCTTAAGGCCGAATATCAGGGATGCGCCGAGGCCATAGGACTTTGTTATCCGCTTTCGGCGCAAATGCTGATGTTTACCGTTCCAAAATCGGCGATTCCCGGTGAAGAAGTTTTTGCCCGTGTGCCTAAAAAACGCTGGTTCTAAGCGTTGGCTTTGATTAACCTTTCCTTTCTTTTATTCATATGATGCAATCTTTTTTTCTTAAAACCATTGTTATTTCATGTTTCACACTGCTGATCGTCGCATGCGATCGTGGAACACCGGCCAATACGGCTGCTTCCGACGCCGTTGCAACCAGCAGCGATACCATCGCATCCACCAAAGTGGAAACGACCAGCGCGGAAACGGCTGGTGCAGAGGACGCATCGTCGATGGAAGACGCGCCAATGGGTAAATTGCCCGATGACCCTTTAGCGCAAATGCGCATTACGCTAAAACCGTATTGGGCGCCAATCGACAATGGCGGGATTATTTTGTTGGCGGATATTGAAAATGGCGCGATGAACGTTCTGGCTTTTCAAAAATTGCTCAAACTTTATCCGGAACTTGAGCAGAAAGATAACAATGTTTGGGAACCGCTTGCCGAAAGGTTGGCGCAGCGTTGTCTGACGCTGACACGGCAAGGCAAAATGGAATACGGCGTTTATGAACTGAAAAATTACCTCAAGGATTACACAGATCAACAAATGCTTCCCTTTGATGATAGAGGCGGCGCGCCGATCGGTATCCCCGACGCCGATATTCTGGCGTTCGATTTTACCGAAGAACACGAAAAGCTGATTCGACATATGAATGTACGTGCCGCTGAGGGCAATGTGCTGTTAATGGATTTTAAAGAGCCGTATGTTGGCCATGCCGATATTTATCGTGCAATGGCGGCAGCGCTTGGCGACGATATTCCCACTGATGCGGAAATCCCGGCGGAAAACAAGCATTATTATGACATTTTGCAGCGGGAAATGATCTTTGCCATACAAGCGTTCTGGAAATACGCGCAAATACCCGGTGAAGAAACAAAATAAATTCTGACCTTGCAGGTGTAAATGACAAGAGCCGGTCTTCCCCGGCTCTTTTTTTATTCGCATGATAAAATTCTTCCATCTTAGCCGATGGCTTTCTTCGAGCGTGCTTGAAGTGATATTCGGCGCAAATAAAGAAAAAATTATGGGTAAGAAAAACCATGGCTAAATTACCGTCGACAAAAGCCGTAACGGATCAGGAACAAAAACCAACCAGCTTTGAAGCCGCCATGGCGGAAGTGGAAGAATTGGTGGCGCGTATGGAGAATGGCGAGCTTCCGTTGGCGGATGCGCTCAAATCATATCAACGAGGCGTCGAGCTGCTTTCGTATTGCCAAAAGGAATTGCGTGCGGCGCAACAGCAGGTACGCATTCTCGAAGAGGGTGTATTGAAAGATTTCGACGATGATAATGAGTAAACGCTCAAGCGAATGTGCAAATGAATGTGCCGAGGTTCAAGCAGATCATCAATACGACGCACGATGGCAAAAAGCACAACACGCTCGTATTGAACGGGTGCTGGAAGGCGTATTTGTTTCTTTGCCCGATTCTTCGATGTTACTGGACACGATGCGTTACGCGACGCGCGGCGGCAAACGTGTGCGCGCGCTTTTGGTATACGCGGCGGCGGAGCTTTCGGGCAGCGCGCTCGATATTGCCGATGCGCCGGCGGCGGCGGTGGAACTGATTCATGCGTACTCGTTGGTGCACGATGATCTG
>DBDN01000005.1:0-189 GCA_002293615.1 Betaproteobacteria bacterium UBA931
GCTCTCCTGCGGCGGTCTGATATACGAAGGCCGCTCATTACCCGGTAGCTGTACGTTGGGACGCACATTGGGCCGTTCATTCCCTTGCGGGGGGCTGATATATGAAGGGCGGTCATTTTGTGGCGGCCTGACATGCTGCTGCGGACGCGTTTGCTGAGGGCGACTGCTCTCCTGCGGCGGTCTGATATA
>DBDN01000005.1:271-9685 GCA_002293615.1 Betaproteobacteria bacterium UBA931
CGAAGGCCGTCCATCCCCTTGCGGCGGCCTGATATACTGCGGCGGTCGATGCTGCGGATTTGTATAATGCGGCGGCGAAGGACGATACCATGGCCGAGACGGCGGCGCCGCGACGCGCGCCCCGCCCTGGTAATAATAAGGCGGCGCGTACATCGGTGTCGGACGCCACCATGCGTTGTACGGCCCCACCACAACCGGCGCTGTCCGATAATATCGGCTATAAAGCGGCACGCTGATCGTGATCAACCCATTGTGCCAGTTAAACCNNTAAACCCGCCCCACAGCGTAATCGAGGCGTGACGATACCCTCGCCCCCAATAATAGCCGGCAGCCAAAGACACACCAGGCGAACGCCAGTACACCGGGTAAGACGGCCACCACCAATCACCGTAAACGATTACGGGATCGTAATACGGCACGTAAATCACTTCACTGGATGCAGGCGTAATCGTAATATAAGGTTGCGTCGTTTCTGCATCCGTTCTTTCCCCAACAATTTGCTTGTCGTTGCTTGCCAGTGAATTCATGGCTTTGGCCTGTTGCCGCAAATACTGTATGCGCTCTGTCACCCGCTTTTGGTCGGACAACACGGCATCGCCAAGCTCTTGCATCCAACGCGGCTCATCATTCATGCGTTGCAAAACTTCGGGAACCGTCACCAACGCTTTCACACTGGCATCCCAATCCATGACGTCAAGCACATTTTGCAGGCGCTCGCCTTCGACCTCAGGATTCATCGCCCGCCAACGCGCCGCTTCGATCACATCCACCGGATAAGTCGAGGCCATCAACACTTGGGCCAGCACCGCATCGGGATACAACGCAATCGGTGCCAGCAATGCGTCAAGGCGCTCTATGGAAATAATTTCAGCCGCCTCTTCAGAAGAAACATATTCCGACTGGCCGGTTTCCTGGGCAATGACGGAAGAAAACGGAAAGCCGATCAGGCACAGCACAACCGGCAAGGAAAGCCAAAAACGATCTTGATTTTTCATCACAGCTTCTCCAGAAAAATTTTTATCATTATCTTATACGCGATCCGGATAAAGCACTGAACGTGGCCGGTTTTTATGTCACGAACTGTTCCCGCCATAACAGCCGCCAAATCACAATGTTTTTCCCTCGAAATCACACAGATCGTTAACAATGCATTCCGGACAATGCGGCGTTCGCGCCCGGCATACATATCGGCCATGTAAAATCAGCCAGTGATGCGCGTTTCTCCGATACTCATCGGGTACGACTTGCAAAAGATTCTCCTCCACTTCGCGCACGTTTTTGCCTGGCGCCAACCCCGTCCGGTTGGCAACGCGAAAAATATGTGTGTCTACCGCAATCGTCGGTTGCCCAAATGCGGTGTTCAATATCACGTTTGCGGTTTTTCTGCCGACGCCCGGCAACTTTTCCAGTGCCTCACGGTCATTCGGCACTTGGCTGTGGTAATCGCGGATCAACATCTCGCACAGCGCAATGATATTGCGCGCCTTGGTGCGAAATAAACCGATCGACTGAATATGTTCAATCAACCCCTGTTCGCCAAGCGCCAGTATCGCCTCAGGTGTATTGGCGATCTCGAATAAATGAGGTGTCACTTTATTGACGCTTTTATCAGTCGCCTGCGCCGACAGCACCACCGCGATAAGCAGTTCAAATACTGAACGATAGTGCAGTTCCGTCGTCGGCTTCGGGTTAACCGACGCCAGCCGCTCAAAAAAAACACGAATTCTCGCGGGATTCATTATCCGTTTTTTTCTCCACGCTGTTGCGCCCATTGCAAACGCCGCGCCCGCGCCTTGGATAACGCCTCCTGTACCGCCTGCCGACGTTTGTGCGTTTCATCCTGCTTTGCCATACGCGGCAGCGATTGCTTCAGCAACCGCTGCAATCGCGCATGATAGCGTGTCCGCGCATCATCGGCGTCCCGATTTGTCCACACATGCGCCGTCGGCACAAGTTTCATGCAATCCACTGGGCACGCCGGGATACATAACCCGCACCCGGAACACAGCAATGGCAACACACTGTGCATTCGTTTGGACGCGCCGATCAACGCGTCTAACGGGCATTCCCGCAGGCAACGCGTACAACCGATACAGTCGGCCTCAATAATTTCAACACATTGCGCCGCGCGCTCTTCAAAGACAATATTTTCCGGCAGCAAAACGCGCATGAACCGCGCCAGCTCTTCCGCAACACGCTTTCCGCCCGGCGTACAAAGCGTTGGCGACGCTTTCTTCCGCGCCAAAGCTTGAGCATAATGAGCGCAATCGACATAGCCGCATTGCCGGCATTGGAACTGAGGCAACAAAGCATCAAGCCGTGCCGCTTCATCGTCCAATTGCATGGGAACCACAAGATGCCGCATTACTTTTTTTGAAAAACCGGCGGGTTAATAGCTTCCCGGCGGGGCAAAGCTTTCAAAACGCGTATATTAGCCAAGAAACGCCAAACGCACCATACCGGTCGGCCCATTTCTTTGTTTGCCGATAATGATTTCCGCCGTCCCCTTATCCTGAGAATCCGTGTTATACACTTCATCGCGGTAGATAAACAAAATAACGTCGGCATCCTGTTCGATCGCGCCGGACTCGCGCAAGTCTGACATGACAGGTCTCTTATTCGGGCGCTGCTCAAGGCTGCGGTTTAACTGGGAAAGCGCAATCACAGGCACATGCAGTTCTTTGGCCAACGCCTTGAGCGATCGGGAAATTTCCGAAATTTCGGTAGCGCGATTTTCGCCTTGCGCCGTGCTGCGCATCAACTGCAGATAATCGACAATGACCAAGCCCAACTCCTTATATTGCCGCTTCAAACGTCGCGCCCGTGAACGCACTTCGATGGAGCTGAGCGCCGGTGTTTCGTCGATGAGCATGGGCGCGTCGCTCAGGCGTCCGAGCGCATGCGTCAATTTATCCCAGTCATCATTATGCAAGCGGCCAACGCGAAGATTCTGGCTGGACAAACGCCCGACCGAACCGATCATCCTCTGCGCCAATTGTGTCGACGACATCTCCATGGAAAAAATCACCACCGGCAATTTTTTTTCGATCGCCACATGCTCCCCGATATTGAGCGCCAATGCCGTTTTGCCCATGGACGGCCGCCCGGCAATCACGATCAGATCGCCTTCCTGAAATCCGGAGGTCATCTGATCAAGATCGGCAAAACCGGTGGGCACGCCGGTCACATCGGAAGGGTCTTCGCGCTGATAAAGCGTCTCAATGCGCGTCACCGCTTCGGCCAACGCGTCTTTAATTTCAATAAATTGCTTTTGTCCGCGGACACCTTGCTCGGCGATATTCAAAATATTGGCTTCCGCTTCGTCGAGCACTTCGGTCGCGCTCTTGCCAAACGGGTTATGTGCACTGTCGGCAATTTTCCCCGCGGTACTGATCAATTGCCGCAATACCGAGCGATCGCGCACGATCTGCGCATAATGGCGAATATTTGCAGCAGTCGGCACGTTCTGTGCCAACGCGCCGATATACGCCAAGCCGCCGACGTAATCCAGCTTCTGCATCGCCTCAAGCGCTTCGGAAACCGTGATGATATCAATGGCTTTCCCGGCATTACCGAGTTTTTCGATGTGCTCAAAAATCAAGCGATGGGCTTCAGCATAAAAATCGTCGCGCGACAACACATCGGCAACACGATCCAGCGCTTCACCGTCAATCAACAATCCGCCTAAAACCGCCTGCTCCGCCTCCAGCGAATGCGGCGGCAACTTCAGCACCTCAATTTCCCGATCCGGTTCCGACATGGCTCATCCACAAAAGAAAGTGGAAGCATACAGGATGCCGCGTATTCCATAAAGGGCTTCCGATACATATGGCTTACTTTAAAAGTCTTAATTTTCAATTGCTTAAATATCAAGACCGAGGCTGATATCCCTGTGTTTTCGCGAAAGAAATCGCCACACCGCCCACCGGCATGAAATATAAACAAACAACCTTTTCTCCACGACGCGCCGCTTTTATCGTCAGTCAATAGTACCCAAGCGCCGCTGCCGTTTCGCCGCCCGGCAATTTATAGCCATAATCGAGCAGCAGCTTTTTGACTTCACGCCGACGCATGAAGTCAAAGAAAAGCTGCGCGGTTTGCCCCGCGCCTTTAAGCAACACCATTTCCTGCGTGATTGGCGAACATATGGCATCAGAAAGCAAAACGGCACGACCGCCATTATCGCGTACAAGATTCTTCGCTTGCACATAAGCAATCAACGCGCCTTCCGCATTCTGATTCACCGAGGGCAGTACCATCTGGGCAACATCATTGACGATGATGAGCTTGCTTTGGATATCGTCCCAGACGAGTTTGCGCCGCAACGCTTCCTTGGCAAGCCGACCGTAGCTTGAGTTATCCGGGTCGGCAATGACAAAACGCGTCAAACGTCCTTCGCGCAACGCGCCGCGCACATCGCCCAAAAACGCATCCGCGTTTAACGCCGAGCGACGCGGCGTATAAAGCGCAAGACTATCCAATGCATATGCCTGCGGATCCTTGAACGTTTTACCTTCTTCCTTTAATTTTTGTGGCCAGGTATCGCCACCCGCCAAGAACAGTTCAACCGCCGCGCCATCCCGTATATCACGATAGATGTTACCGGGCGCGTCAAATCGCAACGCCATCTTGCCGCCGCCGGCCTCTTCAAATAAGCGCGCAATCACGGGCAATACCTGCTGCAAATCGGTCGATGCCGCGACAACCGGCAAGGACGGCGGTTCCTCTTTGCCTTGTGCAAAAACACAAACGTTGAACATCAGGCACAACGGCATCGCCAACCCCCACAAGCGAGAAAAAGTTGTTTTTATATCCATGACAAAATTATACTATCGTTCGACACGATGTTTTAATATTTCCGATATGCGATAATTCAGCGCAACTGTTTTTTGTTTTTACCCATGAGAAAAAGCCGCCTTTTTGTTTTTTTTCTGCTCCTGCCAATGCTTGCCGGCTGCGACGACGATTCCGTTATGGTCGCGCCCGATCCGGCGTCTTCTGTTGCCGTCACATCGCAGGAAGCGGCGGTCGATAACCCAATAACACCTTCCCAACCGTTGCAGAATGTGCCTTGGTCGTGGCAATACACGGTAAGCAAAGACGGCAACAAAACCGCGCCTGATCATCCTGAGAATTATGTCCTGTTGTTGCGGCCGGATGGCGGTATTGCCGTGCGCGCCGATTGCAATCGCGGCGGTTCCGCCTTCAAAGAACGGGAAGGCGGCAAAATTGAACTGGAAGCCATCGCAATGACCAAGATGCTGTGCCCGCCGGAATCCAGAAGCAATGAATTTATTGCCGATCTGCACGGTATTGAAAGCTACCGTATGAACGGCAATATGTTAATGCTGACCCTGCGCAATCAAAGCACCATGTTTTTTACGCCGCTGGTGACGCCTTAATTTCGCATGCACGATATCGTCAACAACATCAAGCCCGGCTCATGGGGCGCGTGGAAAATCGCTTTTCGCCCGAAAACCTTGTGGGTCGCTACCGTACCGGTCGTCTGCGCAACTGCATTGATGTTTGCGCTGCATTACCCGATTCACTTGCCCTCGCTCATTCTGGCAATGCTGTGTGCAATCATGATTCAGGTCATCACCAATCTGCAAAACGACGTCGGCTATACCGCGCGCGGACACGAAACCGGCGCGCGCGTCGGCATGCCGCGCGCCACACAAACCGGCTTATTGACACCGCGGCAAATTCGCCGCGGGTTGCTTTTCTGTGTATTGGTAACAACGTTGCTCGGTTTGCCCTTGGTGGTCTGGCATGGCTGGCTTGTCCTGCTGATCGGCACCGGTTCGATGGTTGCCGCCGTCTTGTATATGGCGGGAACGCGCCCGCTGGCATATACGGCGTGGAGCGAGGTCGTCGTCTTTATCTTCTTCGGGTTGGTTGCGGTCAACGGCACCACCTACCTGTTCGCGCACCGAGGCCTTGCCGCTTCGTGGTGCTTATCCGTCGCCATTGGCCTATTGGCAGCGGCGGTACTGCTGGTCAATAACTACCGCGATGCCGAACATGACCGTAACACCGGGCGGCATACGCTGGTGGTAACCTTGGGCCAACGCAAATCGCAGATTATTTACGGCCTGATGATCTTTACGCCTTTTGTCCTGCTGCTTCCGTTAGCCCGTATTACACCGCTTTTTCTGCTGTCCTGGCTGACATTACCGTTTGCCGTTCGCACCTATCACGCGCTGGCATCGAGCGCGCCGGGATTGCATTTCAATGATATCTTGATCCGTACCGTTCGACTGGAGGCGCTTTTTGGCTTTTTTTTCACTCTTGGCGGTGTACTTGCCCGGCTGTTGCCTTAAACTTTTCGGCCACTCATGTCGGAAAATCCTTTTAAAATGCCATTTGCCTTGAATAAACTGTATTTTTCCGCGAAACCCTGCCCGATTTGTATTTTGGGCGCAACTTTTTTCAAAAACGCTGTAACCACAAATCGTTTTTTCTTCCCCAAATTTTGCGCTATGATTCCTCTTTCTTTTTTCGGAACGACTTATGAAACGAACGTTCCTCGACTTTGAACAACCGATCGCCGAACTTCAGGCCAAAATCGACGAGCTTCGAAGCGTCGATGAGGAATCGACGATCGACATCTCGGAAGAAGTTGATCGCCTGCAGAAAAAAAGCGATCAGCTCACCGCCGATATTTACGGCAAGCTCAACGCATGGCAGATCACACAAGTGGCGCGCCATCCGCAACGCCCTTATACGCTGGACTATATCGACGGTATCTTTACCGACTATCATGAACTGCATGGCGACCGCGCTTTTGCCGATGATCAGGCAATCATCGGCGGCTTTGCCCGCTTCAACGATAAGCCCTGCATTGTCATCGGTCATCAGAAAGGCCGCGATACCAAAGAAAAAATTCGCCGCAACTTCGGCATGCCGCGTCCGGAAGGTTATCGCAAGGCGCTGCGCCTGATGAAGCTGGCGGAAAAATTCGATGTGCCCATCTTCACGTTTATCGATACGCCCGGCGCTTATCCGGGCATCGGCGCGGAAGAACGCGGGCAATCCGAGGCCATCGGACGCAATCTCTACGAAATGTGCGCGTTACGTGTTCCGATTATCGTAACGGTCATCGGCGAAGGCGGATCGGGCGGTGCGCTGGCACTTTCGGTCGGCGACATTATGCTGATGATGCAATACTCCATTTACTCGGTGATTTCACCGGAAGGCTGTGCGTCGATTTTATGGAAATCGCCCGCGCATGCCGCCGAAGCCGCCGAAACGTTAGGCATTACCGCCGATAAACTGAAAAAACTCGACTTGATCGATACCATTGTGCCTGAACCGCTGGGCGGCGCTCATCGCGACCACGAGCAAACCATCGCTAAGCTGAAAGACGTGCTTGCCGATTCGCTCAAGCAACTCAATGCGATGTCGGTCACCAAACGCCTTGCCTTACGTAACGAAAAAATCATGTCATTTGGCAAGTTCAAGGAGACCGTCAAAGCATCGTAAGCGTTATAAAGCGCGCCGCCGTACCGACGCAAGAACCAAGACAACGAACATTCGACGCATCAAAGAGCCGCTGCGCGTTGTTGCGCGCAAATTTCACCAAAATCGGCGACAGCCTTTTATCCCGTTTTGCTGTACCGCCGGCTCAACTTTTTTCTCTTTCCTACTTGCAGGAGATGATCGTGGCGCTCTTTTTTCATCCGGCTAAGTGCCTTTTTCTACCGGAACGAGACGTTGCCAGAAGCACATGACAGAAAAATTCCGCAGCGTACGATCCTTTACCAAAATTGTTTCTACGTTATAATGGCGCCCTTTCACAGGACAAAAATTTTACCGCTTATTATTTAAGCAAAAGGAAAGTACATTATGACCGCCTCGGTTCAGCAAAAAGCAAAGATTATCGCCGATTTTCAACGAACCACCGGTGACACCGGTTCCCCGGAAGTGCAAGTCGCTCTTCTCACCTCGCGCATCAACGACTTAAATGGCCATTTCAAAGAACACCAAAAAGATCACCATTCCCGTCGCGGCCTGCTGCGTATGGTTTCCCGTCGCCGTAAACTGCTCGATTACCTCAAATCCCGCAATGCTGAAAGCTACAAAGCCCTGATTGAAAAACTCGGGCTGCGTAAGTAAATTTTCAAACAGGACAAGCCATGTCCGGTTTGAACAATACAAATCCAAAAAACACATGCCAGAGCGTTGTTCTCTGTGCCTGTTCGCTCTCAACCGCGCTTTTCTGATGCGCGGTCTTTCCTTTTCAAGGGGATAACCCATGCATGCCATTAAAAAATCCATTACTTACGGTCGCCACACATTAACACTTGAAACCGGCGAAATTGCCCGTCAAGCCACCGGCGCCGTGCTGGTCAGCCTCGACGAAACCGTTGTGCTCGTTACCGTTGTCGGCGCACAAAACGCCAAGCCGGGACAGGATTTCTTCCCATTGACCGTTGATTACCAGGAAAAAACCTATGCCGCCGGGAAAATCCCCGGCGGTTTCTTCAAACGCGAAGGCCGCCCTTCGGAAAAAGAGACGCTGACGTCGCGCCTGATTGATCGCCCGATCCGCCCGCTGTTTCCGGAAGGTTTTTACAACGAAGTGCAAATCATCGCGACTGTGCTGTCGATCAACCCGGAGATCGATCCCGATGTTCCGGCGATGATCGGCGCATCGGCGGCGTTGGCGATTTCCGGCATCCCGTTTAACGGCCCGATCGGCGCCGCCCGCGTGGGTTATCTCGACGGCGAATATGTGTTGAACCCGACCAAAAGCGAATTGCCCAAATCAAAACTCGATCTGATCGTCGCCGGTACGGAAGCCGCCGTGCTGATGGTTGAATCCGAGGCACAGGAGCTTTCCGAAGAAACGATGCTCGGCGCCGTCATGTTCGGCCATCAGCAGCAACAGGCTGTGATCGACCTGATCCACACGCTGGTGGAAGAAGCCGGCAACCCGTTGTGGAATTGGCAACCATCGACAAAAGACCAGACATTAATCGATAAAGTCACCCAGCTTGCCGAAACCGATCTGCGTGAAGCGTACAAGATGCGCTCCAAACAGCAACGCTCTCAGCGTCTTTCCGAGATTGCCGCCAAGGTAATCACCGATTGCGAGGCCGGCGAAAACGCCGATTTGAGCGCACACATCGGCAACATTCTGTTCGACCTTGAAGCGAAAATCGTGCGCAGCCAGATCCTGGAAGGCGAGCCGCGCATCGATGGTCGCGATACCCGTACCGTGCGCCCAATCACGATCCGCACCGGCGTTCTGCCGCGCACCCACGGCTCGGCGCTGTTTACCCGCGGTGAAACGCAGGCGTTGGTAGTCGCCACATTGGGTACCGCCCGTGATGAACAAATCATCGACGCGCTGCAAGGCGAATACCGCGATCGTTTCATGCTGCATTACAACATGCCGCCCTACGCCAC
>DBDN01000005.1:9724-24304 GCA_002293615.1 Betaproteobacteria bacterium UBA931
TGCCGAGCGCTGAAGATTTCTCCTATTCGATGCGTGTCGTTTCCGAAATCACCGAGTCAAACGGCTCTTCGTCGATGGCATCGGTATGCGGCGGTTGCCTTGCGCTGATGGACGCCGGTGTGCCGACATCCGCGCATGTAGCCGGCATTGCGATGGGGTTAATCAAGGAAGACAATCGTTTCGCGGTACTTACCGACATTCTCGGCGATGAAGATCACCTCGGCGATATGGACTTCAAGGTCGCCGGAACGGCCATGGGTGTGACCGCGCTGCAAATGGACATCAAGATTCAAGGCATCACCAAGGAAATTATGGCGGTCGCGCTTTCACAAGCGCGTGAAGGCCGTATGCACATCCTGAAACTGATGGAGGAAGCGTTGCCGCACCCGCGCAGCGAAATTTCACAGCACGCGCCGCGCATGATGACATTCAAGATCAACCCGGAAAAAATCCGCGATGTGATCGGCAAAGGCGGTTCGGTGATACGGGCGCTGACCGAAGAAACCGGCGCTATCATCGACATTCAGGACGATGGCCAAGTGACGATCTCCTCGGTCAACGCCGAAGCTTGTGACGCCGCCCGTCGACGCATTGAAGACATCACCGCCGAAGTAGAGGTCGGTAAAGTTTATGACGGAACGGTGTTACGCCTACTCGATTTTGGCGCAATCGTTCAGGTCCTGCCGGGGCGTGACGGGTTGTTGCACATTTCGCAGATCGCCAAAGAGCGCGTCAACCAAGTATCGGATTACCTGAAAGAGGGCCAGGCAATTCGCGTCAAAGTGCTGGAATCGGATGATAAAGGCCGTTTGCGCCTGTCGATGAAAGCCGCCGATGAAATGGCCGCCGAAATGCCTGCGCCGGAAGCGGTTCCCGCAGCAGCGCCTGAAAACGAATAAGTGTTTTTCGGTTTCCGGCTAAAATCAAAAGGCAGCATTCGCTGCCTTTTTTGTAAAAGGTCTTTTCTTAAGACCGTTGCGCAAAGATAGTGTGTTCTCTTTAGATCCAGGCTTTTTGTATGGAAATCGGACTCAATGCTGTTTTTATTACGGGCGTACTGCAAATTATCGCCATCGACCTCTTGCTCGGCGGCGATAACGCTGTCGTCATTGCGCTGGCCTGCCGTAACCTGCCGCCGGAGCAACGCAAAAAAGGGATTTTCTGGGGCGTATTCGGCGCAATTTTTCTGCGTATTGTTCTGATCTTTTTCGCGCTCCATTTGCTCATGCTGCCTTACGTTAAAATCATCGGCGGCCTGTTATTACTGTGGATCGGCATTAAATTGTTGCAGCCTGATCGCCCCGATCATAGCAACATTGTGAGCGGCCAATGTCTTTGGAGCGCCATCAAAACCATCATCGTCGCCGACGCCGTAATGAGCATCGACAACATTATCGCCGTTTCTGCGGCAGCGCACGGCCATATGGCTCTGGTGATTTTTGGCATCGCCGTCAGTATCCCGATCATCATCTGGGGCAGCCAAATCATCCTGAAGCTGCTGGAACGTTTCCCCATTATCGTTTATTTAGGCGGCGGCCTTCTGGGCTGGATCGGGGGGCAAATGCTGATCACCGATCCAGCTTTGGCTTCGCTTTCCAACGACTTGCCGTCTTACAGCAAATACATCAGCGCGATGATCGGCGCGGTATTGGTCGTTGCTTGGGGCTATGCGCTGGCGTGTAAAGCGCAGCGCTCCGAAGAAAAAAATACGGATGGCTGACCCGCGCAATCTTTAAAAACATCGCGGCCAATCAACAAAAGGAAAAAATAAAAAAAGCAGGAGTTCTCCTGCTCTTTTTTACCATCAGAAAAAAACAATATTACTTATTGCCCAATGCTGATACAAGGGATGCTTTGAGTTCTTCGTCGGTACCCGCCACTTTCGGATGGCCGTCTTTACCTTCTTTCAATTTCGGCAAAAGCTCCGTTGCAGCATTGGCATTGCCGGCATACTTGGCGGACGAATCTTTAAAAGACGGTCCCATTTTCTTCTTATCGACATCGTGGCACATTGCGCATTTCGAGCTCATAAACGCGCTAACATCCTGCGCAACCGCAGCTCCCGCCGCAAAGGCGGCGCCTGCCGCTACCAGAACCAAAAGTTTTAACTTCATATTTTCTCCTTCTTTCCTATAAAAATGCGTTTACACGCAAATCAATGTCAGTAATATGCAGCGCCGCAAGTTTAGCAATCAAGGAGCTTTGTGCGCAACGCCTTGGTGACAATCTGTGCAAATTTGCTCGCCGCTTTCGAGAGCGCCTTTGTGCATATCCTTCAGATAATCTTTTTCCGGATTATTAATTGTCTCCATATAGTGGCAACTGCGGCATTCCGCGGCGTTGTTTGCTTTCATCCTCGCCCATTCGCTCTTGGCCATTTGTTCGCGGTGCGCTTCAAATTTTTCCGGAGTATTAATCGTGCCGGCAAAATGGCCATACACCTCGCGCAACGCTTTCACTTTACGCACCATCTTCGGGACAAACGATTGCGGCATATGGCAGTCCGAGCAACCGACACGAACACCAAATTCATTCGAATAGTGCTTCGATTCTTTCCACTCTTTTGCCGCATCATTGGCGTGGCACGATGAGCAAAATTCATCAGTGCCTGTTTCATGCAAGGCAAAATTAGTTGCCCCCAGAGCAACCGCGCCAACAACGATACCGATAATCAGCCAAAACCATACAACTTTTTTCATTTCTTTCTCCCTCTCTTTTGGAACATACTTTTTTATTTGCAGCACATTCTGTCTTGTTCGTTACCCAGAGCCAACGCTTTGATCAAAAAAACAGCTGTATTTTATTCAAGTTTAGACGCTTCTTCCGGCTACCCGTATCGCTTCATGATCCAGATCAATATTTTATATCCATAATATCAATAGTCGATTACCACAACGTTTGTAAAAAAACAACAATGCCCGACACCACCGCAAAGACCATACTGACTTTGATTGTCGCTTTGAGCATATCGCCTTCCCGTCCAAGAAGGCCAACCGCCGCACAAGCCACCGCAATCGATTGCGGCGAGATCATTTTCCCAGCCGCGCCGCCCAAGCTGTTTCCCGCAACCAAAAGCGCATCGGAAACACCAATCTGATGCGCAACCGTTGCCTGCAATGGCGCGAAAAGCGCATTCGACGACGTATCAGAACCGGTCAGAAAAACGCCGAACCAGCCTAAAACAGGAGCCAGCAACGGGTAAACGCCGCCGCTTTGCGCCAGAAACAACGCCAGCGTCGCCGACATCCCCGAGTAATTGGACAACGTAGCAAAACTCAGCACCAACCCGATACTGAAAATCGTCCATTTAAGGCCGTGAAACGTATCCTTAAAGACCGAACCTGCTTCGCGCCACGGCATGCGCAAGCATAATAAAGAAAGTATCGCCGCAATGAAAATGCCGGTGCCCATTGCGCTCAAAACATCAAAGCGATAAACCGCCGAGTAAAGCGCACTTTCCGCGACAATCGGCACTGTTTTGAATACGACGCCGTGCAGAAAAGGTACATGGATCAGAAAAACCGTGCCGGAGAATAAGCCGTTTTCGGCAAAAAGTTTTTGAAATCCGCTACTACCCCACACCACAACCATAACCGTCAGCAGCGCAAACGGCAGCCAAGCATAAGCGACATTGCGCTTATTCAGCGGCGGCGTTTCGATCATCCCCGAAAAAATCGGTGTACGTTTTTTCAAGAGCATAATGTGCGCCGGCTGCCAAAAACGCAGAAAAATCATCAACGCCAACATGCATGCCATCGATGAGGCAATTGCCGGAAGTTGTGGACCAAGCCAAAACGCGGTTGCCATCATCGTACCGGCAAAACTCGTCCCCGCTACCAGCAATGCCGGCCAGATCGCCTTTGCGTCGCGCCAGCCCGCCAACGCGATGACTATCCAGAAAAGCGACAGCAATGAAAAAATCGGCAATTGCAATCCGGCCACTTGCGTGATTTTCGCCAGATCAATTTGGCTTACCTGCGCCGCCACCGTAATCGACGTTCCCATGGCGCCAAAAGCCACCGGTGCCGTGTTGGCGATCAGGCACAGTATCGCCGCACGCATCGGATCAAAACCCAACCCGACCAAGAGTGCCGCGGTAATCGCGACCGGCGCGCCATAACCGGCGGCGCCCTCCAGAAAAGCACTGAAGGCAAAACCGATTAAAATCAATTGCAGGCGCGCATCGGGGGTGATCGACGCAATCGACGCGCGTATGGTTTCGAACCGGCCGCTTCTGACCGTTAACCGATAAAGAAAAACCACACCGAAAATAATCCAGCCAATCGGCCATAAACCATAGCAAAAACCGTAAACCGCCGCGGCGATCACGGAAATGACCGGCATCCGATACGCCAGCGCCGCGATCAGAAACGCCAGCAACAGTGTTACCGCGCTCGCCCAGTAAACGCGCAAGCGCAATACGATCAGTGCAAAAACGAAAAAAAGAACCGGCGTTGCCGCCAACAACACCGAAAGCGGAAATGAATGGAGCGGATTATAGTTTTGCAGCCATACCATATCGGTTATCTCATCAGCCAAAACAAAAACCCGCTTGACGCGGGCTCTTGTTTCAAACATCGCTTAAAAGATTAAGCCGCTGCCTGAATGTTCGACGCTTGCTTGCCTTTCGGACCTTGGGTGATTTCAAAGCTGACGCGCTGACCTTCTTTGAGCGTCTTGAAGCCATCCATGTTAATTGCTGAAAAGTGGGCAAAAAGATCTTCACCGCCTTCATCCGGAGTGATGAAGCCAAAGCCTTTTGCGTCATTGAACCATTTGACGGTCCCGGTTGCCATAAAACTATCCTCTCAAAAAACTAAAAAAAACAAGTTTGGCGAAAAACCTCCGGTAAGCGGCAGATTGTCTATTACACTCTCTGACAAAACAGACGGCAAAATACGCTCGGCGCAACTACTTCAGAAATATCATCCAAACGTAAAACGTTTTACGCAGAATTGCCCGTCTGGTCAAGGCTTTTACCCGATAAAAAACCAAGTATTCGCGAATTGTTGTAGATGTCGACACATCGCCCCAGAATTCCTCCTTGCGCAAAAGGCCATAGGTTACAGCACGACCGTTTTCAGGTATCTTGAAAATAACGTCAAAAACGACCATTTAAGTAGAAAATGCCGGAAAAAAACAAGTACGAAGGTCTACCTATCGTCGATCAGGAACAAAAAACCAAGGAGCCGCCGCTTTTTAAGGTTGTGTTACTAAATGACGACTTCACACCTCAGGACTTTGTCGTAACGCTGCTTCAGGAGATTTTTGCCATGCCGGTAGTGCAGGCCACGTCCGTGATGCTGCAAATTCACCGGCAAGGCGCTGGCGTTTGCGGTGTTTATACCCGTGAAATTGCCGAAATCAAGGCGACACAGGTACACGCGTCAGCGCGTAAGCACGAATATCCGTTACGCTGCATTATTCAGGAAAGTTAAAAATACCGTAATAATCGCATAAAAAACAACACGCCTTTGCAAAGGAACGACATCATGATCGCTCAAGAACTGGAAGTTTCGCTGCACATAACGCTGGCGGAAGCGCGGCAAAAGCGTTACGAGTTCGTCACCGGCGAGCATCTGCTGTTGGCGCTTCTTGACAATCCTTCCGCGTCCACCGCGCTACGTGCGTGCCATGTCGACCTTGAGGCGATACGGCAAGAGCTTTCTGCTTTCGTCGAGAAGCATACGCCGCGTTTACGCGAGGGTGTTGAATTCGAAACGCAACCATCGCCGAGCTTTCAGCGCGTCTTGCAGCGCGCCGTATTGCAGGTGCAATCGTCGGGGCAAAACGAAGTCACCGGCGCACATGTCCTCGTTGCCTTCTTTGGCGAAAAAGACACGCATTCTCTTTATTTTCTGAAAAAATTCGGCGCCACCCGCATGGATTTGGTGTCGTATATCGCGCACGGCCTGAAAAAAGAAAACAATGCCACACACAACGATGCCGCAAGCGCATCAGAAAGCGCCAAACCCGAAGGCGCGCTGTCGTCTTACACGACAGATCTAACGCAACGGGTACGCGAAGGAAAAGTTGACCCGCTGATTGGTCGTGAAACCGAGCTTGACCGCGTTATCCAGGTTTTATGCCGCCGCCAGAAAAGTAACCCGCTCCTAGTCGGTGAAGCTGGTGTCGGCAAAACCGCGATTGCCGAAGGTTTGGCGGCGCGCATCGTCGAGGGCCAGGTTCCGGAGTTACTTGCCGACAGCCGCGTCTATTCGTTGGATATGGCGGCTCTTCTGGCCGGCACCAAATGGGGCGGCGATTTTGAGCAACGTTTGAAAGATGTGTTGCTTGATCTGGAAATGCAGCCTTCGCCCATCCTGTTCATCGATGAAATTCACACATTAATCGGCGCAGGATCCACCTCCGGCGGTACGCTTGACGCTTCCAATCTGCTCAAGCCCGCACTGTCAAACAGCAACTTGCGCTGTGTCGGCGCAACGACATACGGCGAGTTCCGCCAGATTTTCGAAAAAGACCATGCGTTATCGCGTCGCTTTCAAAAGATCGATGTGCCCGAACCGTCTATTCCAGAAACCATCGCGATTCTTAAAGGGTTGAAATCGCGTTTTGAGGAGCACCATCATATTCGTTACGCCAACGCCGCACTGACAAGCGCTGCGGAATTGTCGGCACGTTATCTCAATGACCGTTTCCTGCCGGACAAAGCCATCGACGTCATCGATGAAGCCGGCGCCGCGCAAAAAATGCTGCCCAAAAGCAAACAGAAAAAACAAATTAATCGCAGCGATATCGAAGACATTGTCGCAAAAATGGCGCGTATCCCACCGCGTACCGTATCCACCGATGATCGCCAGGCTCTTAAAAATCTTGATCGCGACCTAAAAAACGTTGTGTTCGGCCAGGATCAACCCATCCACGCGCTGGTTTCCGCGATCCGCATGTCACGTTCCGGCTTGGGCAATCCGCGCCGCCCAATCGGCAGCTTTCTTTTTTCAGGCCCGACCGGCGTCGGCAAAACCGAAGTTGCCCGGCAATTGGCGTTTTGTATGGGCATCGAACTGATCCGCTTTGACATGTCCGAATACATGGAGCGTCACGCCGTATCGCGCCTGATCGGCGCTCCGCCCGGCTATGTCGGCTTTGACCAAGGTGGCCAGCTCACTGAGGCCGTCACCAAAACGCCGCATTGCGTCTTACTGCTCGATGAAATTGAAAAAGCGCACCCCGATATTTTCAATGTCCTCCTGCAAGTCATGGATAACGGCACCCTGACCGACAATAACGGACGCAAAGCCGATTTTCGCAACGTTGTGATGATCATGACCACCAACGCCGGCGCCAGCGAACTGGCGCGACAATCGATCGGTTTTTCCAAAGACAGGCAAGGCGGCGATGAGATTGCCGAAGTCAAGCGCATTTTCACGCCGGAATTCCGTAATCGCCTGGACGCCATTATTTCGTTCAAGCCGCTGGATCGCGATGTGATTCTCAAGATCGTCGACAAAATGCTCGTCGAGCTGGAAACGCAGCTCTTTGACAAAAAAGTGGAAGCAACATTCGGCGCCGCACTTAAAGACTTTCTGGCCGAAAAAGGCTTCGACCCCAAGATGGGCGCCCGCCCGATGATGCGTCTCATCCAGGACACTGTGCGCAAAGCGTTGGCCGACGAACTTCTGTTCGGAAAGCTCGTCTATGGCGGCAAAGTCTTTATCGACTACGACAAAAATATGGAGAAAGTGCTTCTGGATATTGAGGAAGTGAACGCGCCTGATGATAAACAAAAAGAGGCATTGACCGAATCAGGCGCTTGATATTTTGCTTGCTCCTCTCATCCTGAAAACAAAAAAGCCGGATAAATCCGGCTTTTTTGTTTTCAACAATCCAAATACTCAATGTTCTTTGGTTTTGAACATCCGAATACCATCCACCATCGTGCCGATCACGGATTCTTTACCCATGATGTCTTCGCGAAACACCATATAAACATGCACCATCGCAAAGAGCAGGAGGTACCACATCATCAGGTGATGCAGTGTACGCACCGCCTGCGGTTCGCCAACCATGGTGTGCGTCCAGCCGAACCACGCCATCCAGCCATCGCCCCATGCCCACTGCTGCGCGTAAAGGCCGAAACCGGTTACGATAATAACGATCGTACCCAATACAAACATCACAAACATTGCGATCTGCGCAAGCGGGTTATGCCCAACCCAAGACGGCGCTTCTTTACGCAGGAACAGGTAATACATCATCTGATCCCAAAGCCCGCGCCACCAATTAAAACGCCACACCGGCGGCAGGAAAATATCCCGCGAATGGTGGTTGCCGACAAACGCCCAATAGATACGCATCAGAAACGCAACGGCGAAAATCATTGCGCATACAAAATGAATGATGCGAATCCAGGCAAAAAAGTAAATGAACGTCGCCTCGCCGCCAACATGAACCGCCGGTGGCGGCTCGCCGATCAGATAACCGGTAACCGCCAGCGGGACCATCATGGCAACCATCAGCCAATGCCACAAACGGACAGGCGCCTGATAGACATAAAGCTTTTCTACCGGCCCCGGTAATACGCGTCCTGAATATTTTTCAATTTCCATGACGGTTCTCCTTAACGAACCTGGACTTTAACCAGTTCCTCGCCCTTATCGTTGAGCACGTGCGTTGCGCAAGCCAGACACGGATCAAAGCTGTGGATCGTACGCAAAATTTCCAGCGGCTGGTTCGGATCGGCCATCGGCGTATTGAGCAAAGCCGCCTCATAAGCGCCGATTTTACCGTCCGCATCGCGCGGGCTGGCGTTCCACGTAGTCGGCACCACCGCCTGATAAGCGTCAATGCGCGTATCCTTGATTTTTATGTAATGTGCCAGCGCGCCACGCGGCGCTTCGCACGGGCCCGCGCCTTCGCATTCTTTTGCCCAGGTTTTCGGCTCCCATTTTTCCATGTTTGCCGTCGTCGTATCGCCCGCCTTGATGTTGGCCACGAGCTCGTTATAGAACTGCTTCATCTTGCGTGCCGCCCATTGCGCTTCAAGACCGCGCGCCGCGGTACGGCCAAGCGTTGAGAACAGCGCCGTAATCGGCAAACCGAGCGCACCGAGCAAACCATCGACCTGATCCTTGATTTCCGCATCGCCGCGCGCATAAGCAACGACATAGCGTGCCAACGGACCGACTTCCATCGGCTGGCCGCGCCAACGCGGCGCTTTGACCCAGGAATACTTGGCGTTTTCATCCACCTTCTGAATGTTGGTGCGCGATCCCTCAATGTTGCCGAGCTCAAAGTTCGGCTCGGTAACGCCGTCAAACGGATGCAACCCTTTCGACTCGTCCGCATACTTGTACCACGAATGCGTGACCCATTCTTGAATCTGCTCCCGATCCTTGAGATCGACGTCGAGCACCTCGTTTAAGTTGCCGTTTAAAATGACTCCTGACGGTACCAGAAGGTTACCGTTCTCGTACGGTCCCGGCGTTATCGGAAACTCGCCGTAACTCATCAAATTCTGGCTGGAAATGCCGCCGCCGTAAGTCCAATCTTTATAGAAGCCGGCAATCGCAGTCAGATCCGGGATATAGACCTTCTCGATAAATTCGATGGTCTGGTCGCAGATATCGCGAACGATATTAAGATAAAACTCGTTGACCGCGCCGACGGAGCCCGCGCCATCGATATTGATCGGCGAAGGCACACCGCCGACCAGCCAATTCGGATGCGGGTTTTTACCGCCGAAAATCGTATGAATCTTGACGATCTGGGTCTGGAAATCAAGCGCTTCCAGGTAGTGCGTTACCGCCATCAAATTTGCTTCCGGCGGCAGACGATAGGCCGGGTGCCCCCAATACGCNNTAATTCGCAAAGATACCCAGTTGGCCGCTTTCGACGAACTTTTTCAGGCGATTTTGCACGTCGCGGAAATACCCCGGCGACGAATTGCGCCATGAGGAAATCGATTGCTGCAATTGCGAGGTACGGCGCGGATCGGCATTCAACGCCGAGACGATGTCTACCCAGTCCAGCGCGTGCAAATGATAAAAATGCACCAGATGGTCCTGCGCATACAACGTGGCAAGCATCAGGTTACGGATAATGTTCGCATTCTTAGGAATGACAATGCCCAGCGCATCTTCAACGGCGCGCACGCTGGATAATGCGTGCGTACCGGTGCACACACCGCAAATCCGCTCGACAAACGCCCAAGCATCGCGTGGATCGCGCCCTTTGAGAATCACTTCGAGGCCGCGCCACATCGTGCCGGTCGAAACGGCATTGCGAATAACGTTGTTTTCATCGACGTTGACTTCGATACGAAGGTGGCCTTCGATACGGGTAATCGGATCGACAACAACACGACGGCCACTGTCATTTAATGTAAATCCTTGTGTTTGATACGGATAGTTCGCCATGTTTTAGTCCTCCACTGCCAACTTGTCGTTGCCTGATTTGCTGCGCGTTTGCTTGATGACCGAAGCCGCCGCATGCGCCGCAATCGCCGCGCCAGTCACAGCCACTGCGGTTAAGCCAACCTTGTCCGCAGTACTTTCAATGCCGCCCCAGCCCGGCGGCAAAATGGTCGGCAAATGTTCATAGAATGAGCCTTTATCCCAGAAGTTATCTTCCGAACAACCGATACATCCATGCCCGGACTGAATCGGGAACGACAAGCCGTCATTCCAGCGCACCGTCGAGCAAGCGTTATACGTAGTCGGCCCTTTGCAGCCCAGCTTGTACAGGCAATAGCCCATGCGCGCGCCGATATCGTCAAATGTTTCGGCAAACTGCCCGGCATCGAAATGCGGGCGACGATAACATTTGTCGTGGATGCGCTGGCTGTAAAACATCTTTGGCCTTCCTTGCGAGTCAAGCTGCGGCAGGCGCTCATAGGTAATGATGTACGTGATGATCGCCGTCATCACTTCGGGAATCGGCGGGCAACCCGGCACTTTGATGATCGGCTTATTGATGCCTTGCAAGCTCTTGTGCACCGGTTCCGAACCGGTCGGGTTCGGTTTTGCCGCCTGAACGCAGCCCCACGCTGCGCACGAACCCCACGAAATCACCGCCTGGCAATCTTTGGCGACATGCCGCAATTTTTCAATGAAGGGTCGTCCCGACGGAATACAGTAGATGCCGTCATCCGCCGCCGACGCATTACCTTCTACGGCAAGGATATATTTGCCTTTGTATTTTTCAATGATCTGCTCCAGATGCTCTTCTGCTTGATGGCCGGCAGCCGCCATCAACGTATCATCGTAATCAAGCGAAATCATCGAAAGCACAACATCTTTTGCCAACGGGTGCGACGAACGGATGAACGCCTCCGTGCAACAGGTGCATTCCAAGCCATGCAACCAGACTACCGGCACGCGTTCTTTGGTTTGGAGAGCTTCCGCGATCTCCTGCGCGCCGGCTTCGGATAATCCCAAAGAAGCGGCAGTCAAACTGCAAAACTGGAGAAAACTGCGGCGGGAAATGCCTTGTCGGCGAAAAAGTTCGTAATAGGTTTCAGACATGTCTTTTCCTTGAAGTTGCCTTTGAAATTGTCAAACGGTCGTTACCTGAAAAAACCAAAGCGACGACCGGTTTCTCATCACGCAACAGGTCTTCGCATAGACTGTTATTAAACCTTACTGTCTCTTGTGGGTTATTGATTTGCATCAACAAAAAACAGGCGATATTTTTTATTAACCTCTTTTTAAAAATTTATATTTTCTGGTTATTCAAGAATGAAATCACTTTTTTTCGCGTTGATGCTTTTTACGCATATTGTCAGTGTCAGTGCGTTACGCATAAGCGTCGGAATACGATTTGTTTCCGCTCACGAGCAAATGAATTTGCGCACCGTCTCTCCGCCGCAAATCATCATGACAGAACCGTTAAACAACTTTGATTCTAATCAAGGGCATTTTTGATATCTTCACACTTTCCTGGTTTCTCATTTACCATGGCCGCGTCGAAATTATGGTTTTTTATGTGCGCGCGTATCCGAGCGCATTTGTTCAAACAACAGGGAGAGAACCCATGACAGAAACAAATACTTCAAAAAGAACTTTGTTCGGCTGGTATTTTGGCACCAACCTGCTGGCACGCATTCTGATCGGCCTGATTTTAGGCGCTATTGTCGGCATTGCTTTAGGCTACTCTCCGGACACTGCCGGGAAATTTGTCGATAACACCAAATTCTTCGGCGATATTTTCATCCGGCTGCTCAAGATGATCGTCGTCCCCGTTATTTTCTTCTCCTTGGTTACCGGCGCCGCCAGCATTGCGCCGGATAAACTCGGCCGCGTCGGCATCAAGACGATTCTCTTTTATATGGCCACCACGCTTTTTGCCGTAGCGATCGGCCTTTTTATCGCTACATGGTTCCAGCCCGGTGCGGGTCTTCATATCGTTGGGCAAAGCGGCATCGCCGGAAAAGCCGCCGAATCGCCTTCGATGATACAAATCCTCTTGAATATCGTTCCGACCAATCCGGTGGAATCGCTTGCCAAGGGTGATGTGTTGCCGATCATTTTCTTTGCCATTGTGTTCGGCATCGCCTTATCCATGCTCAAAGAATCCACCAATGAAGTGATCGCCAAACAAGCCACTACTGTCTTTAACTTCTGCTCGGGGTGTGCCGAAATCATTTACAAGATCGTTGGCGGCATTATGCAATACGCGCCTATCGGCGTATTTTTCCTGATCGCCATCGTTTTTGCGCAACAAGGTCCCAAGCTTATCGGCCCACTGCTTTTCGTCACGTTCGTTGTGTATTTGGCGCTTATCCTGCATCTCTTCATCTGCTACGGCGGGCTGCTGATGCTAAACCGGCTTAGCTTCATCAAGTTCCTCAAGGGCGCCAATGAGGCCATGATCACGGCTTTTGTCACCCGCTCGTCCAGTGCGACGCTTCCTGTGAGCTTGCGCGTTTCCGAAGAAAACCTGGGCGCGCCACGCTCGATTTCCGCGTTCACGCTGCCCGTCGGCGCAACGATCAACATGAACGGCACGGCGATCTATATTGCGATCTGCGCCATGTTCATCGGATTTGCCTCGGACCAGCCGCTCACTTACGCCCAACAATTCACCGTGATGATCACCGCAACCCTTGCCGCGATCGGAACGGCAGGCGTTCCCGGCGCCGGCGCGCTGATGCTGATCATGGCACTTGAATCCGTCGGACTTAACCTGGAAACCGGCTCGGCGGTCGCCGCCTGCTACGCCATGATCCTCGGCATCGACGCGCTTCTCGATATGGGACGTACCTGCATGAACGTGACCGGCGATATCGTTGGCACCGTTCTTGTCAGCAAGAGCGAAAAGGCGCTCGATACGAAGGCATGGAAATCCTGATCGAAACCAAATAACCGGTTTAAAAAAACAATAAAGCCGGTTTATGAATCATTAAAAGCCGCCGAAAAATCGGCGGCTTTTTTTATAACGGTGCGCATCAGCATCACGGTAAAAACTTGTTGATCTTCGTCACCATCGTCTTTCTTTTATTTTTTTGACACTCAATCGCCGACATCGTCGTACGTGCGCGCAATTTTCTCCACATTTAAACTGCGCGCCATCGCGTCAAAAATCTCCTTGTACGCGCCCGCTTTGGCGTATAGCTTTTCATGCGTGCCGCTCTCGACAATACGCCCGTTCTGCATCACATGAATACAGTCGGCGTCGATGATCTGCGAAATACTGTGTGAAATAACCACCACCGTGCGCCCCTCCTTGATTGCATCCATGCTGTTTTTGATCTGCTCAGTGGCAATTGCGTCAAGGCTTGCCGTCGGCTCATCCATGAAGATGATCGGCGGATCTTTGAGAAACATCCGCGCAATGGCGATTCTCTGCTGTTGCCCGCCGGATAATGCCATCGCCGAAGTTGCGTACTGCTGCGGAAGCGCCATGATCTGATCGTGAATATAGGATTTTTTTGCCGCGTCCTGAATTTGCTCGAAACTTGCGTCGGGATTGCCGTAGCGAATATTCTCCTCGACACTGCCGTTGAAAATATGATTCCTCTGCAACACCAGGCCGATGCGGCTACGCACAAAAGCCGTGTCGTAATCTGCAAGCGATACGCCGTCGAGCAAGATTTCGCCCGAATCGGGTGCATAAAACTTGTCCAGCAAATTGATCAACGTGCTTTTTCCCGCGCCGGANNCACCAACGCCGTAATCCTGCCTGGCTCGATCGTTATCGAAACATCGTTCAACGCCGGGTTGGCGCTGCCGGGATAAGTGAAATCGACATGCTTCATTTCGAAGCGCCCCCGCAACGAATCCGGGTGATAATCGCCCGAGGCTTCCACCTCACCCTCGGCATTTAAAATATCGAAAAAACCCTCGGAATAAATCAGCGCGTCGTTCATCTGGTCATAGATAAGATGCAAACGGCGGATCGGCGCGGAAACATTATTGAACAGCAAAATATGAAACATGATCGCGCCGACGGTCATTTCGCCTTTCAGTACAAAATACGTCGTCAGCAGGATAATCGCGACCACCCAAATCTGCTCGAGGAAAGTTTTCGAACCATCGTAAATAAAGCTGGTTTTACGGCTTTCCATCTGTGTCGCCGTTAAACTGTCCTGCAAACCGAGCTGCTTATCTTCTTCGATTA
>DBDN01000005.1:24334-25175 GCA_002293615.1 Betaproteobacteria bacterium UBA931
TTCTTCTCACGCAACCTTTTGATCTTGCGCCGCGCCGGACTCAGCTTATCCGCCTGGCGGCGGCTGACAAAATAATAAATCGGTACAATAAAAAAGCCGAGCAGCCCGACATAAAAATTGGCGCTGAACATCATGATCAGCGCCACGATGGAATTGGCAAAAAGCGGCAAAATATTGATAAAGAAATTCTGGATCAACCGGCTCAAACTCTCCACGCCGCGATCGATACGCGTTTGCAACTTGCCCGGCTGGTTGCCGTCTATCGTATAAAACGCCATCCGATACGTCAGCATGCGCTCGATCACCGCTTGCGCCANNATCGCGCGAAACCAGAATCCGCAACCGTTCACCGTAATAATTTTGACCGAACTGAATGAAAACATTAATAATCTCTTTACCGATCAGGATGGTCGAAATCAATATCAAGATATTCAACCCTTCCTGCAACCCGCGATGCGCATCGACCAGGCCGGTGATCTCATCCACCGTATAACGCAACACCCAAGCATTCACCTGCGCCGTCAACGAGCCGACAAACGTCAACACCAACGCCAACGCCACCAGCAGGCGATACGGCCGGATGTATGAACGAGTGTGCTTAAAGAGCTGGAAGAGTGTCATTGAGATAATCCGTAGTATGTGATGCTTTCTATGGAGCAACACGTTTGGCCATCAAGCATCGGCCCCAAAGAAAAAGTGGCATGAAAATGCTTCACATACGGTGAAACATTACCAAGTGTTGTTCTGATTTCCAAAAAGGGAATGTGGCCAGGAGTGTGAAGAAATGTTGATAGGTGGAACGCTCGGCTTGGGGGGGCTGTCATGATTTTCGTGTTCAAGG
>DBDN01000020.1 GCA_002293615.1 Betaproteobacteria bacterium UBA931
AACACTTTGCTTCGATAGCGCATCTATCGCAATATGTCGAGGCATATCGGACTCGTTGAGAGGGTAATAACACTTTGCTTCGATAGCGCATCTATCGCAATATGTCGAGGCATATCGGACTCGTTGAGAGGGTAATTATGGAAAAAGAAATCCTTTTTCAATCAATAGTCAAAATATTAAATGAGAATTTCGATATTCCCACCGATAGCATCACATTGGACGCACATTTGTTCCATGATCTGGATATTGACAGTATTGACGCTGTCGATTTGTTGATCAATCTAAAACAGTTGACCGGACATCAGATTGCGCCGGAAATTTTCAAAAAAGTACAAACAGTCGGTAATGTTATTGACGCAGTGTACGAGCATATTAAGACACCAGATGTGTAACTGATGATCATGCCGTTATCGCTGCTTGCTGGCCTTTCTTTACCGTTTTTTTTCTGGTTGTGTTATTGGCAAGGTTGGCCGCTCTGGTTAGGCGGCTTTTTACTGTTGTTGTTAGCATGGCGCAAGGAAATACTACCAAACGTATTCAATATCGTTAGTCTATGCGCTGCGCTTTTGGGTTTATTGTCTTTGCTTTTTCGTTCTACCAATATCATTTTGTATTATCCTGCCACGGTCAGCTTTCTTTTTCTCGCGGGCTTCTCTCTAAGCCTATGTTATCCGCCTACGGCGATTGAGCGTATCGCCAGAAAAATGATGCCCAATTTACCTCTGGAAGGAATACGTTATACGCGCCGCGTAACGCAAGTATGGTGTGCATTTTTTGCCATCAATGGAGTAATCGCATTGTGGACAATTATGCAACCGATGAAGATCTGGTTGATGTACAACGGGCTTTTATCTTATTGTGCAATGGGCCTAATGTTTGGTGGCGAATGGCTTATTCGTCACAGAACGATGCCTCATCATCATGACCGATTTTAATATTGCCGATTTTCTTTCGATATCGCCTGACTCCATCGTGGCATACTGCCCCGAAAGGATCGTGACTCGCCGTATGCTGGCGCAAGATATCATACATGCCCGCTCTGCCCTTTACTCATTACAAGCTTCACGTTTTGCGCTTTACGAAGAAAATGGTTATGTTTTTCTTGTCTGGCTTCTGGCCGCTTGGCAAAACGGGCAAACTGTTGTACTTGTTCCTGAGGATTTATCCACGATCCGGCAGGCGCTGGTAATGCCATGGGTAGGAGGATCGGGAAAAGCAGCAGGAGCCAACGCATTGACAAATTGGCAGCAAGCAACCACCCATACCATACCGTCCACTATGTATTTTGATGCACCCGGCTTAGCGTTATTTACATCCGGTTCTAGCGGTTCAGCGCACACTATCAATAAAAGCGTTCCGCAATTATGGCAAGAAGCCGAGATGCTAGAGCAAGTTTTCGGCTCGCATTTACCGGATACCGCGCGCTTTGCCGGCACTGTCCCACATCAACACATGTTCGGCTTGCCTTTTCGCTTGTTGTGGCCTTTTCGCGCGGGACGCCCATTTATTAGCAAAATGTTCCGTTATCTTGAAGAATTGCTAACTCTTGACATCTGTCCGCATGTATTGATCAGCAGCCCGGCAACATTAAAACGTATTACACAGATGGCCAATATCACACCGAAGGCAACTATTATCCGCGTTTTTTCCGCGGGCAGTCCATTGCCATGCGAAATAGCAACGCATTGCGCACAGCAATTGAATACGCAAACTGTCGAAATTTATGGCAGTACGGAAACAGGTGCGGCGATTTATCGTATATCTCCTCATTTTAGGTGGCACGCCATGCCAGACGTTACGCTGGCAATCAACGACGAGACCCAATGCCTGAAATTACGTTCGCCGCTGTTAGGTAACGATGACTGGTATCAAACACAAGATGTTGTCGTTCAAAAAAATGAAGACTGGCAATTCCTTGGCCGCTCTGATCGTGTTGCCAAAATTGAAGGACAGCGTGTTTCATTGGATGAAATCGAGTCGGCGTTGTCCTCCTTGGAAGAAATTACCGAGGCCCGCGTTGCTCCAACCCATGATGAGCGTGAAGAAATCGTTGCAGTCGTAGTGTTGAGCAATATGGGAAAAGCCATTATGCAGCAAAACAGCAAAGCGCGTTTTGATCGCATGTTGCATCGCCGTCTGAAAACGACACTGGTTCGTGCTGCTATTCCCCGTCGCTGGCGTTATGTTGATATGCTGCCATACAACGCCATGGGTAAAATTCCACAAAAAAATATTACCGCTTTGTTCAAGGCGCGACTGCTCCCACCCGGAACTTTGTGCCATCGAGATCACAATAGAGTTGAAATTCTGTTGTCTATGCAAGAAGCGCTTTCTTTTTTTGAAGGGCACTTCTCGGCGCTTTCCGTGCTGCCAGGCGTCACTCAAATTGACTGGGCGATTCGTTTTGCTGAACGCTATCTTCCTTCGTTCAGGAAAATTATTCCCAAAAATGCCGTATCGTGCTTTTCTTCGCTGCATAAATTGAAGTTCCAACGCATTATTCGCCCATCGGACTGTCTCGTTTTAACGCTCACCTGTCGGCTTGAACACGGCCAGTTGTTTTTTGAGTATCGCTCCAAACGCCACCGATACTCTCAAGGTTGCATTGAATTTAGCTGCCGCCCCTTATGAAACTGGTTGCTGTTATCCCCGTGTACCGCCATGCCGCATCGGCGCAGGATGTCGCCGCCGCGCTGATAAAACAACAGATTCCGGTAATATTGGTGGATGATGGCAACAACGAATCGGATACGTGCTTACTAAAAAAATTAATTGAAACATTGCCCGAGGTCATTCTATTGCGCCTTAACCGCAATCAAGGAAAAGGCGCTGCCGTAATGCACGGCATGCGCTATGCCTATTCGCATGGTTATACACATGCGTTGCAAATTGACGCCGACGGACAACACGACACTCAGGCTGTTTCCGATTTCTTGCGATACGCCACGCAATATCCACGGGCAGTTATTAGCGGTTATCCGATCTATGACCAAAGTGTTCCCAAGGCGCGGTTGTACGCACGCTATCTTACCCATTTTTGGGTTGGCATACATACCTTGTCGAGAACACGCATCAGAGACTCCATGTGTGGTTTACGCGTTTATCCGCTTGCCGAGACAATTCCCGTGTTAGCACATATGAGAACTGCCCTGCGCATGGAGTTCGATACCGAAATCATTGTTCGCCTTGATTGGCGGAATACCATCATTATCAACCGGCCGGTGGCCGTGCATTACCCCCAAAAAGGCATTTCCAATTTTCGTATATGGCAAGACAATCTCCGGATCAGTTGGATGCACATCCGCCTTTTTTTCGGTATGCTTATTCGATTGCCCACATTGTACCGGAAGCCAAAGTCATGACTGAAAAGCACTGGGCTGAAAGCCCAGAGGCGGGAAATTTTCTGGGTATCCATTTTCTGTTTTGGACGGAACGAGTTCTGGGGCGCCGTTTTTTCCGCCTCTTCTTATTTTTTACCTTGTTCTGGTTTGTTCTTCGCCGAAAAACCGCGCGTCTGTCTTCTTTTGAATATTGGCAACGCTTGTATGAATTCAGCGAACAAGTAACGCCTCATCCTTCGTTGATACTTGTTTTCCGTCATTTCTTTGCTTTTTCGGAAAACCTTTTGGACAAACTCTTGTCGGTCAGCGGTAAGTTTGATGCCATCCCCTATCTTCTTATCGGTAAAGAACACATTGAAAACGTGCTCATGGAAAAGCGTGGCTACATACTTATCACGGCCCATTATGGCAATATCGAAATTTTACAGCGCATTTTTCAACATTCAGGAAAAGCAAAGATTAGTGTTATTTCGAATACCAGCAACGCATTGATATTTGACAGGATGCGGCGAAAATTAAATCCGAACCACAATATCAATTTCATAGCGGCCGATACATTAACCATTGAAACAGCGATCATGTTATCTGAGCGTGTTAGCCGAGGCGAAGTTATTGTCATGGCAGCCGACCGCATCCCGATTTCAGATACTGCTCATACGGTAAGCGTTCCTTTTCTGGGAGCCCCGGCGCTTTTCCCAACCAGCCCTTACCTACTGGCCTCCGCATTAGGCTGTCCACTATTTGTGGCTTTTGGGCGACGGGAAAACAAGCAGTTTCTGGTCTCTGTAACCAAAATCGCGGATAAAATCACTTTACCCAAAAGAAAAGATCCTTCTCGTCAGAATATGCTGGCAAGCTACGCTCAAATCTTTTCCACACTGCTGGAAAAACAATGTTTGCAAGCGCCTTTACAATGGGCTAATTTTTTTCCTTTCTGGGATGTTCATTAGGAATTTTTACCGCTTATGCTCTCTTATAAAGTAGCTTCCTGTATTTCTCTCACGGTCCCTTTTCATGACCTAGACCCTTTAAATATTTGCTGGCATGGACATTATGTTCGCTACTTTGAATTGGCGCGTACCGCGCTTTTGCAACAAATAAATTACGATTATCCGCAAATGAAGCGTTCCGGATTTTTCTGGCCTGTCATTGAAGTATTTGTGCGTTATGCGCACCCTCTTTATTATCAGCAAACCATTGACGTTCACGCACGTTTGCAAGAATGGGAAAATCGCCTGAAAATCGGCTATGAAATTCGTGATACTAAAACAGGAAAGCGCCTGACGCGTGGACATACCCTACAAGTTTCCGTACATATGGCAACTCAGGAAATGTGTTTCGTCACCCCTGAAGTATTTCGAAAAAAACTGGAACCTTTTTTATGTACCGAATAATCGCTTTTATCCTTTTTTCATCATTGCTGATGCCCCTTCACGCTTCATCAGAAAATGTGTTGCAGCAAATCAAAGTGTGCATGAATGATGAGCCGGTCATACGAGGAAATTTTGAGCAAATACGTGAATTGCAAGGTGTGCCACAGGTACTGAAATCGGAAGGGTATTTTGTAATTGACCGTACCGTGGGCGTACTTTGGCAAACCATCAAACCCTTCACACACACCACCCGAATCACACACGGCGAAATCACACAAAAAGACGGTGAAACCACTCTGTTTTCTTTAACCGCACAAAAAGAACCAACCATTGCTGCGGTAAGCAATGTTCTTTTTTCAATATTTTCCGGCGATATTGTTGCATTAACACAATATTTTGAATATACCGGAACGGTTGAAAAAAATGGCTGGATTCTTACATTTACCCCTAAAAATATCGCCCTTAAAAAAATCATTCATGAATTGTCAATCAGTGGGAATACGCATGTACAGTTCATCAAACTTACTGCCGCGTCGGGCGATATTTCCACAATTCGTTTTTTTCAGACGCGCACGGACGCAACGTTGACTGCTGATGAAAAAGTACAGTTTGAACAATAATCTGTTGCAAATAAATCATAAACGGTTGACATGGCTCTGGCTCGGTTTTTTACTGGCTCACGCATTGCTGCTCGTCTTTATCCTTACTGTGCTTCGTTATCCGATAGACAGCGACTTATTAGCTTTGTTACCCGCAGATAAAAGAAATATACGTGCTGAACAGGCAATACAATCTCTAGCGGAGCATGGCGAAAAACAGTTATTGCTTTTATTGGAGTCAAAGCATCGTGAAAGCCTGCAACAAGCTGCCGAAAGATTGACAACCCAGCTTGCAGATCTACCGATAACGCCGCAAAGCAACGCGATTAACCCCGATGAAATCAGCACATTTTATCTTCCTTTCAGGCATAATCTGATCTCCGATACGGACCGAGCACAGATATTATTGTCTGGCAAGAAAGATTGGTATCAGCTCGCTGTACGACGCGCATACGACGGTTTTAGCGGCGGCCTGCTTTCTTGGCAGGATGATCCTTTTGGCCTGTTTGAAAACTGGTTGCGNNTCCAACTGGTAAAAGCAACACCTGTTCGTAAAGACGGCGATTGGTTGACTCTTCACTCAGAGGATCGACACTATATAGTGTTGTCTTACCGTGTAAAAGGCAGCGCTTTTTCAGTGCATTTACAGCAGCAAATCGTGGGTAAAATCGAGGATGTAATCACTCAACTGAAGCGTGATTACCCAAGCATTTTTGTGCTTCGCTCTGGCGTGATTTTTCACGTGGCGGCAGCAGCGGCAGCGGCGCAGAAAGAAATTACGCTGATCGGGCTTGGTTCTCTGCTGGCTTCCTTTTTGCTGCTTTGGCTATTTTTTCGCAACGTTCGTGTCATGCTGCTTATTACGAGCTCTTTGGCGGCAGGCGCACTGGTCGCATTACCTTTGACCTGGTTAGTTTTCGAACGCTTGCATCTATTAACACTGGTTTTTTCTACAAGTTTGATTGGTGTTGCTGTTGATTACGGTATTTTGAGTGCCTCCATGTGCTTCGCCCGTCAAGAAGGAAACCAGACTACATCGGTATGGCGGCAATATCGGAAATTGCTGCCCGTCTTAATGTTGGTACTGATTGCTCCTATCACTGCTTATTCGGCGTTGTTTTTTTTACCCTTTCATGGATTAAAACAAATAGCCGTTTTTTCTATTGCCGGCATTACTAGCGCATGGCTAACGGTCATTTTTCTTTATCCGTATATACTCCCGTCGCACATCAAGCAACATCCGATGATCATTTATTTGATGAAACATGTCTTTCGATGGCCAACATGGAAGGCGACAAAAAAACAAATATGGGGCGCTGTGCTCTTTTTGATCTTTATTGTCAGCGGTATTTTGCAAATTCGGGTGGACGATGATGTGCGTACCTTGATCAAAGTAGATACCTTATTAAGCAAAGAACAAATTTCTGTTTCTCGCCTAATGCAATTACCGAGTCCTGCGCAAATGTTTGTGATTACCGGAGATACGCCGGAAAGCGTCTTGCAAAAAGAAGAGCAATTAAACACAGTACTCAATACATTTGTCGCTCAAGGAAGCTTGAGCGGTTATGATGGTATTAGCCTCTGGCTGCCTTCCCTGCATCGGCAGCAGCAGTCGCAAACTGCGTATACCCAACTCTACCCGACCATGGTACGTCTTCAACATGAAATGAGTTTGCCCGACACTTGGCTTATGGCGCAACAGCACCTTGCTGAACCGTTAACCATGCAGAAATGGCTGGGAAGCTCCGTATTTGCACCATTACATTATTTTTGGCTATCAGAAGAAACGGGGATGGCGGAAATACCGCGATATGCATCAATGGTTTTACTAAAAGGACTTTTCGACAGAGAAACCGCGCATGAGTTATCAAAACTAAACAGCAACAACATCATGTGGTTCGATAAAACCCAATCTGTTTCCGATCTGATGGAATATTATCGTGGCCTGTTAGGTGTCATCATTATACTGGCTTATATTGTGGTTCCCGTCGCTCTTTTTCCTGTTTATCGCCAACGTGTTTGGCGTGTCGTTTTACCGTCGCTACTGGCATCGCTGGCGACACTTGCTGTTATGGGGCATATGGGTATTTCATTGCAACTGATATCCGCACTAGGACTATTACTGACTTTTGGCATGGGTATTGATTATGGATTGTTTCTGGTGTCGCGAAATGATGATCAGCGCGCGTTTATTGCAACGTTTGTTGCCGCTGCTTTGACAATAGTTTCGTTCGGTTTATTGGCGTTAAGCAGTATGCCGGTTTTGCATACGTTGGGAACAGTTATTGCGGTGGGCATTTTCTGGGTATGGTTGATCGCTTCTTTTTTGCGCCCATTGTCGGCAAATAATCTAAAAGAGCATAACCATTTCTGCCCATCATCGGTGCCCCAAGGAAAATCATGAAAGAAAACGCTAATATTATTAGCTATGCGATATTACCCAGTCTTGCCGCCGCAAAAGGCATGACAACGCCGCTAACATGTGGATCAAACACCCTATTTTGTGACAAAAACGAAACAATATTTTCCAACCCAGGTCACCGCTTTGTCACCATGACACACTTCTTATCGCTATTTATTACCGTCTTCGCACTTGCGTCCTGTGCGTCGTTTGCCCTATCGGACAACTTGCCTCTTCTTGAAATACCTCCCTCCACTTTTGGTGCTCGCGTCATTGAGCAACGCGTTGACATTGCGTGGAAAAACGAAAAACACTCACTGGAAGCCGTCATCAATATTGATGATGAAAAGTTGAGTTTCATTTTCATGACATTTGGCGCTCGCGTGCTCAGTTTCAACTATGATGGAGAAAGCATTCATACAACTTTTTTAGCGACAACGTCATTACCAGAAAAACGTATTGTTAATGATTTTTTATTAGTTTATTCTCATCGTTCGGATTTGCAAAACGCCCTCCCCATATCCTGCGTTGTGGACGACCAGCTGATCAATAAACACATTTTGAAACAACGTCTTATTTCCTGCGACAATCGAGCGTTGGCTTCTATCGAATACACGCACCACGATGATCAACGAAGCACTATTCAGTTTACGCATCATACACTCCATTATCAATTGACCCTGAATCATCACAAACTCTCATGAGGCCTTCTTCCATACCTGTATTTATACAAACTCCTGGCGTGGTATGCGCGTTGGGCTCAGGCGTTGAAGATATCCGCGAACACCTTTTTTCCGGACAAAGTGTAGGCATGTATGCAAACAATACGCTTTTCCCTTGTCAATCGTTAATGTCTGGTCACGTCGAAACACCGTTGCCGGAACTTCTCTCATGCCCGCTAGCGCAGCAAACACGCAATAACCGTTTGCTGTTAGCGGCTTTTCGACAAATCGAAAAAAATACAAGACAAGCCATGTCTGGCATACCACGCCACCGCATCGCAACCATTCTTGGCACAAGTACATCGGGCGTTGAGGAAAGTGAATCTGCCGTTCGCCATTATTTATCAAACAACGCGTTCCCGGAAAGTTTTCATTACAGTCAACAAGAACTTGGCTCCCCTTCCCGATTCTTGGCGGAATATTTAGGCGTCAGCGGGCCGACATACACTGTGGCAACTGCATGTACATCCAGCGGAAAAGCCATGATTACCGGCGCGCGACTACTGGCTGCCGACATGTGTGATCTTGCTATTGTTGGTGGCGTGGATACATTGACACGCTTTACTGTCGGCGGCTTTTCCGCGTTGAATGCAATCAGTGCAGCACGCTGCCTCCCCTTTTCCCGCCATCGCTCCGGAACCAATATCGGCGAAGCCGCAACGATTTTCTTGCTGACTAAAAATGCAGGTAGAGAGAATGGCAAAGAGATTCGCTTGGCAGGATGGGGCGAGTCTTCAGATGCCTACCATATTTCTGCACCCGACCCTGCTGGCGCTGGCGCTAAGCGGGCTATTGAAGAAGCGCTGCACCGAGCAAACTGCTCGCCGGAAGATATAGGTTATATTAACCTCCATGGTACGGCAACAATATATAATGACGCCATGGAAAGCCGTGTCATTTCCTCCTTATTTCCCCGGGCGCTGGTCAGCTCCACCAAACCATTAACCGGCCACACACTTGCTGCCGCCGCTGCGCTGGAAGCGGCTTTTGTCTGGATAACACTAACCGATGCGCAACAACGCTTACCCCCGCACCTCTGGGACAACAGTCCCGATCCAGACAATCCATCACTTCATTTCGCGAACATTAGTATGCGCAGCGTTTCTCCATTAGCATTCGGCCTCTCTGTTTCATTTGCTTTTGGCGGCAACAATATTGCATTGATCCTTCAGAAAACATGAGTTCCCTCTACCGCCCCGTCGAAGATTATCTTTTACACCGCCCTCCCGCACTACTGCTTGATCGGGTAGAAGACATTGCAGACAACACAATTGTCTGTTCAGCAACACCAAGAGCAGATAGCGCCTTTTCGGACGGTACGCTTGTTCCCGGCTGGGTTGGTGTTGAGTTTATGGCACAAACAGTAGGCGTACTTGCCGGATTCCGGGCATTGACGCAAAATTTACCCGTTCGCATCGGATTTCTTGTCGGTTGCCGAAAATATGAAAGTTTCGTCAGCGCTTTTACCGTCAATGAAACAATTTTCATCCGTGCGCAGGAACTGTTAAACAACCCGGACGGTGTTGTGGCAATGGACTGTATTTTATATTCGGTACAAAACGTGATATTGGCGAAAGCACACTTACTGGTATATCAACCAGGAAATATCGATACCTATCTTGAAATGCTGGCAGACGACGCCTCTTCTACACCGTCTTGATCATGAAAGAAAAACAACACACCGTGGCTGACCCCTCTTCCCGTACTGTTCTGATTACGGGCGCCAGCCGCGGTATAGGTAAAGCCATTGCATTACGCTTGGCACAGGATGGCTTTTTACCAGTCATCCATTACCATAAAAATGCAGATGCTGCGGAGCGTGTTGCTCAATCCGTAGAACATCTCGGCCAAACGCCCCGCTTGCTGTCGTTTAATATCGCGGATCGCGAACAAACCCGGAAAGCCCTAGAGAAAGACATCGGCACAAACGGAGTCTACTATGGCATCGTCTGCAACGCAGGCATTGTTTCCGACAATGCTTTTCCGGCAATGACCGCTCAGGAATGGGACGATGTTCTGCGTACCAACCTTGACGGCTTTTTTAACGTGCTGCACCCATTGGTAATGCTGATGGTGCGCGCGCGACGACCAGGCCGAATTGTTACAATTTCTTCGGTCTCTGGACTGGTTGGAAACCGCGGTCAGGTTAATTACAGCGCCGCCAAAGCCGGCATCATCGGCGCCACCAAAGCACTGGCGCTGGAACTTGCCAAACGTGATATTACGGTAAACTGTATAGCGCCTGGTCTTATTGATACCGATATGCTACCAAAATACATCACTGAGCAAATCATTTCGCAGATTCCCGCAAGACGTGCAGGCACGCCGGAAGAGGTCGCAGCAGCGGTTGCTTTTTTGATGCGAGATGATGCCGCGTACATCACCCGTCAGGTCATCTCTGTCAATGGTGGCTTGCTATGACGCGCCGCGTTGTCGTTACACGCATGGCTGGTATCAGCCCACTGGGCAATGACTGGCCGTCCGTCGAGAAAAAACTACGCGAAAAAACCAATGCTGTCCGCGTGATGTCGGAATGGACAGATATTTCCGGGCTCAATACACATCTGGGTGCGCCTGCCGTACCGTTCATGCTGCCCGATACTGTTTATACACGCAAACGGACGCGCAGCATGGGGCGTGTTGCACTGATGGCATGCCGCGCCAGCGAATTAGCTCTGGCTGACGCCGGTTTACTGAATGACCCAGTTCTGCAATCGGGTCGTGTTGGCGTCGCTTACGGCTCATCAATCGGCGAACCAGCGGCAGTAATGAATTTCACCAACATGCTGACCACCCGCTCAATAAACGGTCTTACCGCCAACAGTTATTTACGTATGATGGCACATACTACGCCAGTCAATATTGCTGTGTTCTTTGGGTTGACTGGACGTGTGCTGACAACGTCCAGCGCATGCACTTCTGGAAGCCAGGGAATTGGTTATGCGTATGAAGCGATTAAATACAATCATGCGGACATAATGATTGCCGGCGGTGCGGAACAATTGTGCGCTTCGGAAGCCGCCGTCTTTGACACTTTGTTTGCTACCAGTACATACAACGATGCTCCGAAAAAAACACCGCGACCATATGATCGCGACCGTGATGGGTTGGTGGTTGGCGAAGGCGCGGGTACGCTTATTCTTGAAGAGCGTGAACACGCGCTAGCCCGCGGCGCGACGATTTATGCCGAACTTGCCGGTTTTGGTACTAACTGCGATGGCGCTCATGTGACGCAGCCGAAATCATCAACGATGGCGGCGACGCTTTACTTGGCACTTGCTGATGCCGAAATACCACCTGATGCGATTGGTTATGTTAATGGACATGGCACGGCAACCGAACTAGGCGATATTGCGGAAAGCCATGCAACTCATAAAGTATTTGGTTCACGTATGCTAATTTCTTCGCTGAAAAGTTACATGGGGCATACATTGGGCGCGGCCGGCGCGCTCGAAGCGTGGTTGACCATTGAAATGATGCGCCGCAGCTGGTTTGCGCCAACATTGAATCTGGAAAATATTGATTCTCGTTGCGCTAACCTTGATTACATAGTGGGTAACGGACGACTGCTATCATGTGAATATGTTATGAGTAATAATTTCGCCTTCGGCGGGATCAATACAGCGCTGATTTTTAAACGTTGAATAATTTTTTATTTATAGAAAAGGAAATATCATGGGAAAGATAATCGTAATCTTTTTTTCTTTAGTTTTTTTGTTAACGTTTAACGTTCAGGCACGGGATACTCCGCATCATTTTCCGGTAAAAAACGTTATTGAAATGGGAATTGCTCAAGGTAAGCTCAGTAATGACATTCTGTTCTTTTTTGGCGATCAGGCACCCCCTGCCATTGAAAAAACATTCAGCCAAGGCGTCGTCACGAACAAGAAAACCAACGCCTCAGGCAAAAGTGAATTAGAGGCATGTAATTGGGTAATGCTTTCCGCCCTGATTCAACTTCAAGAGCGCGCACGCAATGAAGGCGGCGATGCCATCGTAAATATAGAAAGTTATTTCAAGAAAAAAGTATATCGCAGCAACGATCAGTTCGAATGTTATACTGGCGCAATCATGGCTGGAGTTGCGCTCAAAGGCGACATTATCAAGCTAAAGAAATAACATGCTTATTGACATGATATAAGGCAGGATTCATCCTGCCTTTTCTTTTCATTTAAATTATCTCAATGCACGTATTTTTTGAAGACAGCGGTCAGCTTAGAACCGGCACGATCCTTTCCGAGCAGCCCGCATCATTGCAAGTCGAGCTGCCGACGGGGCGACGGTTGAAAGTGCGCGGTGATCGTGTGTTATTGCGTTTCATGCAACCGGCACCTGCCGAGGCACTTAAAGAGGCGCAAGCGCAGACGCTTGATTTGGATTTTCTTTGGGCGGTTTGCCCGGACGACGAGTTTTCCTGCGAAGATTTGGCGCGCGATTATTTCGGCGACGATCCGTCATCGGTACAGCAAATAACGATGGCGTTAACACTCTTTTCCGCGCCTATTTATTTTCATAAAAAAGGACGTGGCCGTTACAAAAAAGCATCTGAAGATATACTCAACGCGGCGCGCGCTTCGCTGGCGCGTAAAGCACAAGAAGCGGCACAAGTAGAAGCGTGGTGCGCGGAACTGCAAAACCATGTAATGCCAAAAGCGTTACAGCAAAAGCTTCCTATGTTGCTTTATAAACCGGACAAAAACTTTCTCGAATATAAAGCATTTCAAGCAGTATGCGAAACGTTAAAAATATCGCCGGTCAAGCTCGCGGAACGTTGCGGCATGATCCCGTCGAGCCACGAATATCATTTCAACCACTTTTTAACGAATGTTTTCCCGAACGGTATCGCCTTTCCTGACTGGGAAATGCCGGATATTATAAAAATAAATAATAGCTTACCGCTCGTCAATGCACGTGCTTTTTCAATCGATGATCGGACCACCACCGAATTTGACGATGCCTTTTCGGTAAAGTATTTCGACAATGGCCATGCTGAAATCGGCATTCACATTGCTGCACCTGCACTGGCGATCACGCACGGATCAGAGCTGGACGCAATAGCCCGCTCGCGTTTATCTACCGTTTACATGCCTGGGCGAAAGATCACAATGCTGCCCGATGAGGTCATTGACGTATTTACGCTGAAAGCAGGCAATACGCCGCCCGTGCTTTCACTTTATGTGGAAATTGACAACACTGGCGCGCCGGTGACGCAACGCACCGAGCTTGAGCGCATCACAATCGCAGCCAACTTGTGCTACGAGGATATTGTCGATGATTTCACCGATGCCGAAACCGCCAAATTATCCGAGTTAAGCCAGGCGATGCATACGTTATGGCGTTTTGTGCAACACCATAGCGCGCTACGCGGTAAAACGGAAATCGAACGCACCGAATTCAGTTTTTATGTGGACTGGAATGCCGCTCCGGAAGGCATAATCACAATTATGCCGCGCCGCCGCGGCTCGCCGCTGGATCGATTAATTGCCGAGTGCGCTATTTTTGTCAATAATCAATGGGGGCAATTACTTGCCAATCATCAAACGGCCGGCTTATATCGAACACAAAAACAAAATCGAGTGCGCATCAGCACGCGGCCGGGAGAGCACCAAGGCTTGGGCGTATCACACTATCTGTGGGCGACCTCACCAATCCGCCGCTACAGTGATATGATCAATCAGCAACAATTACTCGCGGTATTGCGTCAGGAGAAGCCGCCTTTTGAAGCAAATGATGGCGCATTGCTCGCTGTCCTCAGCGATTTTGAAGCGACGTATCGTCAATACGCTGAATTTCAAAAGGGGATGGAGCGCTACTGGTGCTTGCGCTGGCTGTTGCAAGAAAAAACAGAAGCTGCCGAAGCGGTGACAACCCGACGCGCAAATACCGTCCGGCTAACACACATTCCGTTGTTTACCACGCTCGCCGACTTGCCTGGTAATTTGTCGCCGGGGCGGGCAATTCAAGTGTCGCTTAACAATATTGACCTTTTGTTTTTATCGGTTGAAGCGCATTTCCTAGGTACGCTGGCGCAACCGACAAATATTTCCTTTGCCGAAGACGAAGAGTTTGGTGATGATAATGACGGCATCTCAAAAACACCCGAAGAAGGCAAGATAAAAGAAAGTCAATAAAAAGCGGGCACTGCCCGCTTTTCCGTAAGAACTGAAAAACCGCTTTAGTTAGCGTAGCACCGCGCCCACTCCTCTATTCTGAAGTGCAGCGATGCGCTCCTCAATCGGCGGATGTGTCGCAAACAGCGACGATAATTTGCCGCCGGAAATCCCCGCGGCTTTCATTGTCTCGGGTAACGCTTCACTTTCTACGCCGCCCAGTTTACGCAATGCGTTAATCATCGATTGCGGCTGCCCAAGATATTCGGCGCTTCCGGCATCGGCACGGAATTCGCGACGGCGCGAAAAGTAAGCAACAATGGTGCTTGCCAAAATTCCAAGCAAAATTTGGCAAACAAGAACCGTAATCATATAGCCTGGGCCTGTGCCGCGCTCGGTACGAAAGACAAGGCGGTCAACCAGGAAGCCGATGACCCGCGCAAGAAAGAATACAAATGTATTCACCACACCCTGAATCAGGGTCAGCGTTACCATATCGCCGTTCGCCACATGCGCCATCTCATGGCCGAGCACTGCTTCGACTTCGCTACGATTCATGCTTTGCAACAACCCCGTGGAAACAGCAACCAGCGCGGCATCACGCCGCGCGCCCGTGGCAAAAGCGTTGGGCGCGCCTTCGTAAATAGCCACCTCCGGCATACCGACACCGGCTCGGTCTGCAAGCTTGGTCACCGTTTGCACCAACCAGGTTTCGGTTTCATTACGCGGCTCGGTAATCACATGGGCGCCCATCGTGTGTTTGGCCATCGTTTTGGACAACAACAGCGAAATAAACGAGCCGCCAAAACCGGTGATCGCAGCCACGAGCAACAACGCGCCCATGTTGAGCCCCTCTTGGGTCAGAAGGCCGTCGATTCCCAGCAGATAGCACACCACCGTGATTACTGCCATTACGGCGATATTGGTCGCGATTAAAAGTAAAATTCTTGTCATAGGAACTCCTTGGGCGTCACGATTACAGCCTGCTTTAGCTTCTGTAAGGATAGGGATATTTTCCGAAAAATCAAGTGGAATGACGTTCCGTTAACATTGCAACCGATGAAGCGCTCGTTGAATCGCCGTCTGTGCTTCGGCCTGAAATGCATGATCGTCCGGGTAAGGAAGCAACGCGATGTCAACATCGGCAACAGCATCCGCAAGCGCCCCTATTTCATCGGAAGAGGCCATCCAAGTTTGGTCGGTCGCACGCATCAGCGCCAGCTCCATTTTTTTGATGGCAGCCGCTTTTTTACGCATGATCGCATCGTCACGCATCTCGGCTTCTTCCTCAAAACGCAAGAATTCCAACAGGGGCACATCAAAAATGGCGAAAGCGCGCGGCGCTTTTCGGCGCACCGCATACAAATGCTGCGCGGCAACCTCCAGATGCGACAAAATAACGAGATCCAATATTTCGCCGCGAGCATCCAAAAACCGATTGAGCGAGCCAAAATCTGGTTGACGCACAAGGTCGACGTGCTCCATTTGAAATTCTTCAGGATATTCCAGCCGCGGTGTTGCAAAAACCGCCCGACACCCGAAATGATGAAACCGTGCCAGTATCTGGCAAGCGCGACCATAGCCCTTGGCATCAGGCAATACACCAATCATTAAAATATTAAAGCGGTGATTATGTTGAGACCGGGTATTCATCAGCAAGGATTACGATACTTTTTCCAACGCGACACGCAGCGCGCTGATGGTCTGCCGATAATCATTGCCTGTAAATACCGCACTGCCGGCAACAAATGTATCCGCTCCCGCCTCGGCGATCGCGCCAATGTTATCCGCTTTTACGCCACCGTCCACTTCGAGCAGAATTTCGCGTCCGGTACGCTGCTGGGCCGCATGAATATGATGACGGGCGCTGCGCAGTTTCTCCAGTGTATAGGGAATGAACGACTGTCCGGCAAAGCCGGGATTGACCGACATCAGCAATACCATATCCAACTGGTCGACCACCCAGTCAAGATAATCCAGCGGTGTTGCCGGATTAAACACCAATCCCGGCTTGCAACCGCAATCGCGAATAAGCGCAATGGTACGATCAATATGTCGCGTGGCTTCGGGGTGAAAAGTAATGTACGTAGCGCCCGCTTTGGCAAATTCACCGACCAACGCATCCACCGGCGACACCATCAAATGCACGTCAATTGGCACTGTCGCATATGGCTTGATCGCGGCGCACACCAGCGGGCCGACAGTCAGGTTCGGAACATAATGATTGTCCATCACATCGAAATGGATGAAATCGGCGCCCGCGTCGATTACCGCCTGCACTTCTTCTCCAAGACGCGCAAAATCGGCTGAAAGAAGGGACGGCGCAATGCGATAAGCCATGTAAACCTCTAAAAAGACGAGAGATGTTATCTTCGCTTATACTGCGGCATGAAGCAAGCCCAAATAATAAACCTAAGCTTTTTATTCATGAAAAAAAATGTACCCGCCCGCTTAATCATTACCGTACTGGTAACGCTCGGTTTTTTTACCGCGTGTGGAACAACCCCTGATCAAAGCGCGTCCGAAGACGATTCCGCCATCCAATTTCAGCGCGTTTCGTTCGATATGCTGCCCGGCTGGGCACAAGATAACATCGCTGAAGTCTGGCCGGCATGGCAAGTGGGGTGCCGTGCGCTATCCAAAAAAAAAGCCGCAACATGGCGTGAAATATGCGCTTTTTCCGAAACGATCGATGCCTCTTCGAGTCCGGTTGTCCGCCATTTTTTTGAGCAATACTTTGCCGCATACCAGATTGTGTTGAAAAGCGACGCGATGCAAATGCAAGAGAGTGAAGGGCTGGTCACCGGCTATTATGAACCGTTATTGCGTGGCAGCCGCACTTCCGACAACCTCTATCGCTTTCCCGTTTACGGCAAACCGGTCGATCTTTTGACCGTCGATCTCGCATCGCTTTATCCCGAACTCGCCGGGAAACGTGTGCGCGGCAGAATAAACGGCGACAAAGTCGTCCCCTATTATTCGCGTGCCGAGATTGATTCCGGCCATACCGTGCCAAACGCCGAAATTCTGCTTTACCTCGACGATGCGCTGGACGCGTTTTTTCTGCATATTCAAGGATCGGGGCGAGTGATGCTCCCGAGCAACGATATTGTCCGTATCGGTTACGCCGACCAAAATGGGCACCCTTACCGCGCCATCGGCGTGATACTGATTGAACGCGGCGAACTCAATCGTGAAAATGTTTCCATGCAAACGATTAAGGCATGGGGTTATCGGCATCCCGAACAGCTCCCTGAATTGTTCGCACACAATCCCAGCTACGTTTTCTTCCGCGAAATAGCCGCGCCAACCGATCCGCTCGCACAACTGATCGACGGCCCGACCGGCGCACTCGGCGTTCCGCTGTTGGCGCAACGCACCATTGCCGTTGACCGCAGCAAACTGCCCATCGGTGCACCGGTTTATCTGGCAACAACATTGCCGGACCAATCCCCGCTGCAACGTTTAACGATGGCGCAGGATACCGGCGGCGCGATCCGCGGCGCATTGCGCGCCGATTTCTTTTTCGGAACGGGCGACACCGCCGGAGAATTTGCCGGAGCAATGAAAGAAAAAGGACGATTCTGGCTACTTTGGCCAAAAGACAAAGCGTTGCCGGAAAAAAGATAGTCTAAAAAAATGGAAAGCAAAAATAAATCTTGTAATCCTTCAAAATTTTATGGCTCCCTTCATTTTTGATCAGGAAAAGCTTTTCCTGATTGTCATGGCGATAAACAACCGTGATAGAAGTGGCCCGGTAATCCGCCCCTAAAGAAGCCAGAACAAAAGTAGAAAGCTAAACGGCTTGGGTAAGATGCTGAATAGGAGTCAACCCATTCAGCGCCATATTGGGCCGTTCGTGATTGTAATGCCATAACCAGTCGGCAGCATAGTTTTGCATCCGTTCGATGGAATCAAACAGATGTTGCGCCAGCCAGTCATACCTGACAGTACGGTTATAGCGTTCGATGTAGGCGTTTTGTTGCGGTTTCCCCGGCTGGATATGAATCAGCTCGATCCGTCGTTTTTTTGCCCATTGTTTCAGGCTTTCGCCGATATATTCCGGTCCGTTGTCGCATCGGATGCTCTGCGGTTTGCCTCGCCATTCGATAATTCTATCCAGAGCGCGAATCACACGAGGCGCAGGAAGGAAGAAATCGACTTCAATACCCAGTCCTTCCCGATTGTAGTCATCAAGAACGTTGAATAGCCGCACACTTCTACCGTCCAATAGCTGATCATGCATAAAATCCATCGACCAGCTTTGGTTTATCTTCTCAGGAGTCATCAACGGTTTCGGCTTCTCTCGAGTCAATCGTTTCTTCGGCTTGATCCGCAGGTTGAGTTCCAGTTGCCGGTATATTCGGTAAACCCGTTTATGGTTCCAACGATAGCCCTTAACGTTGCGTAGATAAAGAAAGCACAGCCCGAATCCCCAGTTGCGCCGATTTTCTGTCAAACGAATCAGCCAGTCGGCAATGATTTCATTATCACGGTTAGGGCTCGGCTCATACCGATAAGCCCCTCGTGAAAGGCTAAACCAAAAGCACGCCTGCCGAATACTCATCGCCGTCTTTTCTACCGCTTTCCGGGCCATCCTCCGGCGATCGGATGGCCTTACCATTTTTTGATAGCGCCTCTTTTAATACTTCTGCTGCAAGTTGTGCTTCCGCATACATCTTTTTCAGCTTGGTGTTCTCGATTTCCAGCTCTTTCATTTTACCTATCAGGGATGCATCCATACCGCCATATTTGCTGCGCCATTTGTAGAACGTCGCCGAACTGATCCCGTGTTCCCGGCACAATGCCGGGACCGTGACGCCAGCCTCCGCTTGTTTCAGTATCCCAATAATCTGGCTGTCGCTAAATCTCGATTTCTTCATGTAGATTTTCCCTTCTTCTTAATATCGTGAAAATTCTACTTGTAAATGGCTAACTTTTATGGAGGGATTACCTTACTTGGGGGCAAACCCATCTGTCGGCCTCGGCCTCATTCGTTGCGTCGCAATCCATGCCGCCACCAGATCCGCATCGGGCGGCGGCTTACCCATCCAACGGCTGGCATCGCCATCCATGCGAAAAGCCGCCACCTCGTTTTCACCATAGTAAATATCAACGCGATCCCGGTCATCGCCTCGCGAGTGCACCACATATTTCGGGGGATCGGGGTTTTCCTTTAAAAAGCTGCCGATAAAAGGCGTCCGGCACGTTTCCAGCCCCAACAATTCCGCAATAGACGGCGCAATGTCCGACTGCTGAAAAGCATCGGTCACCACTTTCGGCATATCGACATTGCCAACAACCACCATCGGGACGCGCGCAAAAGCGTGATCGCCGTATGTCTCATATTCACCCGGACGAAGCGGCGTCATGGTTCGATGATCGCTGGTCATGATTAAAATGCCGTCTTCAAAAAAGCCTCGCCTTTTCAACTCTTCATAGAAATAGGCCGCCTGGGCGTCCACATAACGGAACGTTCCCTCAAAATTATTTTCGCCTGTCGTCGGGTCAATAAAAGGCGGATGGCTTGAAACGGTCAGCATCACGGCGACAAAAGGCCGTTCATCCTTTCGAGTCTCCTGCCACTGCAAAAAACGCGCGTATAAGGCAGAATCTTCCGGCGCGTCAAATTGCCAGCGCTTCATGCCTTCGTAGAACGGGTGCCGGCTCCCCTCAACGGTTTCGAAACGGATATTGTTTAACCAATTGCCCAAAGACAGAAAAGACAAGTCGGAAGTGGTGATAAATGCCGATTCATAATTTGCCCGTCTCGCGATGCCGGGGATATCGAGGTCTTCTTGTTCGAAATCGGAAAACCCCGGATAAAACTTGTTCTCTACCGGCAACGGCGGCGTTCCCGAAACAACGGAAATTTCCCCGCCCGAAGTCATATAACCGTTCGCATAAAAACGGGTAAAATAATGGTTTTCCCGAGCGATTTTATCCAGCTGGGGCGTCCAATCCTCATTTCCGCCAAAGAGCTTGCTCTGCCAAGAAGACCACGACTCCAATAAAAGAACGATAATATTTACCTTTCCTGGAGAATCGTTTTGCCGACACGTCTTACTAATATCGCCCGCCTTTTTAATCGCTTCATGGCGTAGCGGCTCACTTATTTTTTGGGCGCGGGAGGCAGAGCGGTTGGCTTCGAAAACATTCCTGACCACATTTTCATGGATATACCGAACGGGGAACTGGCCCATGACAAAGCTCGCTGAAAAACAGATGATGGACAAAACGGCAAGCGCCGTCGCCGTTTTTTTCTGCTGCTTTCCAAAACAGCAAACCGTGATGATGGAAACGGCAAACAGCCCAACCGCCACGGCTTTGTATTTCCCGTGGGGCGGCGCAAACCAGGCGCGCGCCACGCTCAAGCTTGCCTTGACGTCTTCCGAAAACCGGAAAAAATCGACGAACAAAAAACGGTGCTGAAAAATATCGTCGACAACGTAATCCAGCGCAATAACGGCAAAGATCAGAACGCCGCTTAAACGAAACAGGAATTTGAAAAAACGCAGAAAAAGCCATCTATCCGAAAACGCATAACCCAGCGCGAGCAATAAAAAAATTGAAGCCGCAAGCCATGAATCATGCGTGACGGTCGGCATCCAAAAGCAACCCACACAGTTTGAATAACGCCCGAAATTATCTTCATTTTTCCAAGCTCTGGCTACGAAAAAAAAAATCAGCCAGAGCAAAATGGACCATTGAATAATGTATATCCCATAACGAATAAACTTATTTTTAGTTATCATCAATAGTCACATATGTTGTTTTCTCTTGAATGCATGTATTCTTCAATTTATATATAAACGAAAGTATTAAAAGAGGCATCGTCAAAAAAAGAAGCCCGCTTATCTTTTAGCCACTTGACCTTCTCATTCACTTTCATTTATAAAAAACAGCGATAAAGCCAACGGACAACCATTTCAAGTCATTGCGATTTTTGTTTATTTTTTTCCGATAATTCCCTTGCCTCTCTGCCAGACAAAGGCGCGATAAAAACAAACTCATTAACGGCATCTTCATTGATCTGGCTGCCGTGCTCTTTACGAACTAAAGCAGCCAGCGCGTTTTGCTGTTCACGAACATAATTATCTTTTAATTCATCCATAATCTGGTTTTTAACATCCTCAAATGGTATTTTCTTTGCCGGCGTCCTGCCCTCAAAACGGATAATGTGCCAACCAAATTTAGTTTTAACCGGATCACTAATATCGCCCTCTTTTTTCAACGAAAAAGCTACTTGAGAAAATTCTGGCTGCATTTCGCTCTCTGAAAACCATCCCAAACTGCCTTTATTTTCTTGCGCACTGGGATCTTCCGAAATTTCTCCTGCCAACGCGTTAAAATCTTCACCACCAAGCGCTTTCTTTTTAGCATCAAGCGCCAAATTCTTCGCTTCTTCATCGCTATGCTTTTCCGTGCTAAACAGGATATGCGATGCTTTAACTTTTTCCGGCGTTGTAAACTTTTTATCTAATAAATATTGTTCCTTGGCTCGTAATTCAAATTGAGCCACATTGCTATCAAATTCCTCCCCCCATTTTTTCTTTAGGTCCTCAATAACAAAAAGCGCCAACAAACGATTTCTCTCATGAGCCAAAATTGCTGCGTTTTCCGGAATATCGGCAATACCATCTTTTTCTGCCGATACGGCAAATGTTTTGATTTCAAGAAGATTTTGCAAAACCTGATCGATTCGTTTCCTATTATTGACAAAACCACCGCGAGTTCNNGGACCTCGCTCAGCCGTACCGACGTCACATCGTTAAAAATCAGGACGGGGTCTTCTTCAATAGAACGCTGTTGGGCAAATAGTGAAGAGGAAAAAAAGAGAACGAATAAATATACGGAAATCTTCTTCATACGTTTTTCCCTGAAAAAAACAAAGGCCTCATAACCCAGTATGAGACCTTTTTAAAAAATTAAATGTTATTGATGGCCAACGGCAAAATCACAATCACTTGACGCGCATGATTTCACGCCGTTAACAACTCTGGGCGCTATATTTATATAGTACGTTCTTCCAGCCTCAAGCCCGTTACTTTTTCCAACATAATACGTCTTATTGCCACTAGCGTTCGTAGTATAAGCGAGATATTCCGGTCCGTTAGCCCCGGTATTGTCAACAGCACGGAAATCACATTTATGCTCGGAAATACTGAATACCAGTTCACCCTTCGCACCCGTGTTTATATAAACTACGCTAACTTTTCCGGAACCGACCGTGCTGCCGGCTACAAAACTACCTACGAAAGCCGAATTGCCCCCAAAATTATTGAGATCGTGCCGCGCTGTCCCTTTAGGAAGAGGTGCGGAAATTACATTATAGCCCGTACATAAATCATCCCCGCCACCACCACCCGACGATGCGGCCACAGTAACGGAAGCCGTCGCATAAGAAGAACAACTCGTGCCATTACACGCCCGCGCCGTAAAACTTTTTGTTTGGGTCGATGAACCCGAATTTGCCGAGACCGGCGCAGATTTTGTGTTTGTAGTAGAAGCAGCGCCTAAACTCGCTCCCCCTTGAAAAAATTCATATGTTGTACTCGAATCTGTCTGCCCACTGCAGGTAAGCGTCAGCATAACTGTCCCTCCAGAACTGGAAAGACTCGTGGGATTCGCCACCAAGCCACACCCCGATGGGGCGGTTATCGGCGGCGGNNTTGTTGCAGGTAATCTCAAAAGAACCATTGCTACCGCTCATGGAAAAACTTTCACAACTATCATCCGTATAATGAAATGTCGCCGCACTGCTTACCACAGCACACGATAATAGAAGTAAACCAGTAAAAATCTTCAGCCGCCATTTTTCTTTCGTCATTTTTCCACTTAGCCTTTCAAAATAAACCACGCTCTTCTGCGATTCTAACCCGAATTTATGAGCAAGAACAAACTTCTCTTATAACACTGTGTTTCCCTTTGCCCATAAAAACAGAGGCATAAAGCCTCTGTTTTTATGCTACCAAGAAGAAAAACAAATTACGGTGCTACTGGTGTAATGTTCCTCGAAAACTTATGATTCAGACGACCAGCATAATTCGCGCTAACTGTTGCTCCAGATTCCGTCGTTGAAAAATTACCGTTGTTGAATACCTGAACGGCAAAACCGACAACAGGAAGGCCTACGTAAGTAGCCGGTGTAGCAGTTACGAATGTATCCAAGGCTTCAGCATCCAGAACCGTAGTAGCTGCGGCATCAGGCGCAACCAAAGTATGGGTAGCGGTAGCCGCTGGAACAAGAGTTACTAACGGATCTACTGGATACGTCTTCGTTTTCGGTGTAAATTGCAGCGCAGCCCAGCCATTGGCATAACGCGACTTCAATGCATACGCATTCTTGGAACCGAAAACCGGGTTACCAAAGCTGATTACGTTAGCTTCCCAGCAAAGCTGGTCTGCTTGAGCACCCGGCGGCAACGGAGAAGGCAGAACCTGAGTCGGCGCAGTCTCTTCTTCACGACCATTAGCTACCGTTCCCATTTCATCACAAGAACCATTCGCGGTGAAGTCATTTTCAAACAGTTCCTGAACCTTAAAATCAGTATCAAAGAACAGGTTCTTGGTCGGCATGGTCACCACCCATTCCGTGGTCGAATCAGCAATACCGCCCGTCACATATTCGTTATAAATGGAATCCTGCATCAGAACAGCCGACACAGCGGCAGCACCTTCGCGAAGACCACGAGCAGACCAATCAGTAACATAGGTCAACTTCCCATTGGTCACAACAGAAGTCGGATCCGCATGACCGAGATTCGGATCTATCGTGCTTGAACCAAAAAAGATCGTCGAGGAGGAAAAATCATCCAACGCGACAGGATCATACGCAACATCCAAACCGCCTTTTGGCGTAACCAACGTCATCGACCCAAACAAACCGCCCGAAGGCACATCAAGGCCTGTACCTGAAACCAACTCAGGAGCGCCGCAGTTCGCGGGAACATTCACAGTTTCACCGTTAACCTGCGTTGCCACGTGCGTTACCGCCGTATCCAGAGCAGTTGCAGCTGTAATAGCGCCCATTTCGATGATTTCCACATAACCCTCTTGGGCGCGATCATACGTCGTCGGATTCGCGCCGACCGGATCTTTCTGATATTCGTAAGGCAAGAATATCTGGCCATTCAGATTGTTAGGAACTGTGCAACTGGTGTCGGAAATCTTGAGCGAAGCCCCTCCCTCGGCAGTCGGCACAACCGCAGTAGTCCAAACGTCATGAGGCGAAAGGAACAAGTTAAAGTCGAGAACCTCTTTGCTGTTCTTGCCTTCCAGAAAACGGACTTTAACCGCTTTACCACTCGCCGTTGAGTTTACAACCGACAGCAGCGAGTTAAACTCCGCGCCGTCTTTTGCATCACGAACCGTATAATATGGGTAGATCAAAACCTGACCCAAACCATCCGGATTAACATTAACTGCCTGAGCAGTTCCTGCCAACCCTAATACACTTGCTCCAGCAAGCGCTGAAACTAAAACTTTCTTTTTGAATGTCTTCATAGTAAAAAAACTCCTTGAGTTTTGTTTAAAGTGATCACTTTAAAATACCAACAGCAGTCCGATCATAATACAACTTTTGCACTTTATAAAGCTTCCCTAACAAAAGCAACGCCTTCTTTCATGGGAAAATTGCTTGATTACAACACCCAATCACTTCATTTGGGGAANNACCGTCTTCAATTATCCAATCGTCTTTGCTAAAAGTATCAATTCCCTTCATTTTAGGGTGATCGTAAGTCAAAATGCCCTGAACATAGCAAACTTCTTCCGCGCATTCGACCTTTTCTTCTTTAAAAGCTCGAAAGGCAACATTAGAAGATCTGATTATGAACTCTTCCAGAGATAAAATGGCTTTAGACCCGGAACTCAGGTACTCATAAGCTTTTTTCTTATCCCCGGCAATCCGCGCGTCCCAAAACTCCTTGCTTCGCCGTACCACCATTTCTTCTCTGGTCTCGTTCGCGACCGATTGCCCCGAATCACTCTTTCCCGTTGGCGCGGTACCGCAACCTGCCAGAATAAGCGCAAGAAGCGGGCAAAAGATCAATATATAAAATGCCTTCGTCATGTTTTCCTCATTTTATCTTTCATCACCAAAGCGCTGCAGGATAGTCATCCCGCGCCGTCCCGTCAATATTTTTGACGCCATTATCGCTCGGCACAGATATTCCTCTTTATTTTTTTGCGACCACCGCTAACCCCGCAGGATAGTCCAGCGCATATATGCCGCCATTTGAAAAACCCGCCCGCAAAACCATTTGCCAGACATCCATCCCGAACTCGGTATGCACTCTTACCGCTTCATCCCGACAATTCCCGCCGCCATGGAAACTGGGGGCAAGCCCCGTGCGTGCGCGGGTCTGCCGCCCCACCACAATAGGAACGGTAAAAATACACTTTCCGCCTTTTTTCAAAATCCGGCGGCATTCGGAAAGCGCCCGCTCGGGATAGGCAATATGCTCCAAGGTATCGGAGTGGATCACCAGATCAAATGTTTCATCGGGAAAGCTCATTGCCTGCATATCAATTTGTGGGTAAGACATTAAAATATGTCCCGGCATCCGGCTTAAATACGGCGCAAGATTCGCGGCTTCGTTGATTTCCAGCATACGGATATTACGCGACGGCACGCAAAATTCCGCCAACGTTCCGACAAACCCGTATTCCCAGAGGATTGCCGCCGCCAACGCAAAAGCACGCAAATTATTGCGGCACCGATGACAGTAAAGCCCTTGCTGGCGGTTGATGTAAGCTTCTTCTTCGGTAGAAAGCTGCCATGCCTGCACCAATTCCGGGTAAAGCACATAGTGTTCCGAAAATTCCTCTCCGCCGCACACCGGACATACACCCGTAAACATTTTCATGATTCTATTTTTAAAACGATGCTTTTCATCGGCACACCCATCAGCCCAAAGACGGTTGCGCTGACATACGACCGAATTACCAAGGCATCATAAAACCAATGATGCACCTGCTTATCTTCCTGGGTACCCTCGGCAAAAATCGCGTCAATACTGTAATCGCCCGGCGGCATGACCGGCATACGAAACTCAAAGCGCGCCGCAATGCCNNCGGTAAGAAAGGTAAGTATTATCGCCAAACACGATTTGCCCGAGCCGGTCTTTTAAATGAAACCCGATAATCGGTCGCGCGATTTCTTTTTGCGCTTCGCCGCGCACTTCGACAACGACCATCTCACCACCGACCATCCACGATAAAGGCGTACCGCTTTCGTCAAGCAACCGCACGGAGGTGATAAAAGCTTCGCCTGTGTCAAATGTTTTGCTTTCCGGATTAAACTCAAACACCTCGAGATCGTTGCGCAGGTTGGACGCGTTGATAAAATCCCGACGCATATCGCGATAATCTTCGTCGAATCGTTTCGGCGGCGGTGAATCCGGTATCTTTTTCTCCGGCATGGGCATGTCGCGTCGTACAGCGTTGGTCAGCGCCGCCAAATACTGCTCGGTAACGCTTTTGGGCGAGCCGATTGCCGCCATTTGTCCATGGTCCAGCCAAACGGCCTTCCGGCACAGGTTGGTTACCGTGCCCAGCTCGTGGCTGCAAAAGAGCAATGTGCCATGTTCCATGAAGCGACGCAAAAAACGCATGCATTTCTGGACAAAATAAGCATCGCCTACCGAGAGCGCTTCATCGACCACGAGAATATCGGCGTCAACATGCGCGATGACGGCAAACGCCAACCGCACAAACATCCCGCTGGAGTACGTTTTGACCGGCTGGTCGATAAAATCGCCGATGTCGGCAAAAGCGGCAATTTCATCGAAACGCTCATCGACCTGCGCTTCGCTCAAGCCGTATAAACCCGCCGCCAGATAGACATTTTCGCGCCCGGTGAATTCGGAATTGAAGCCCGCGCCCAGTTCAAGCAACGCCGCAACTTTACCTTGTGTTTTAATCGTACCCGATGTGGGGTTTAATGTGCCGCAAATCAGTTGCAGCAATGTCGATTTACCACTGCCGTTGCGGCCAACGATGCCGAGCGTTTCGCCGCGCTTGATGGTAAATGAAATATCCTTGAGCGCCCAGAATTCCTTGAAATACTGCCGGCGCCCGCGCGCCAGCATCTGCAAAAGGCGGTCGCGCGGTTTTTCGTAGATGTGGTAACTTTTGCTTAAGCAGGAGGCTTCGATCAGCGTTTCAGAGGACATCGGCAAAACCTTTTCGCGTTTTCTGGAACCACCAAAAGCCCGCCCACGCGCTCAAGGCGCCTATCAGCAACACCACGGCAAACCAAGGCAGGCTGGGCGTCTTGCCCCAGATGAGCACATCGCGCGTATGTTCGATAAAGGTCGTCAACGGGTTCAACAATATTGCTTTCTGGACGCGCGCCGGCAACGCCGTCACCGGATAAAAAATCGGCGACATAAACAGTAAAACCGTCGTCAGCACGCCGACCACCTGCGCAATATCGCGAAGATAAACGCCGAGCGACGCCAAAAACCAGCATACGCCCATCGTCAGTAAAATAAACGGAAAAACCACCAGCGGGAAAAGCACAATCGTCAGCGGCGGCACACCGAAAAAGATGGCGTAAAAAATCAGCCAGACCAGCCAGCTGATGACGCCATGAAACAACGCCGCACCGACAATCACCAACGGCAGGATTTCCAGCGGAAACACGACTTTTTTAACGTAATTCGTATTCGCCAGAATCAGCCCCGGCGCACGATTGATGCATTCGGAAAAGAAGTTAAACACCAGAAGCCCTGCAAACAATACCAACGCAAATTCGGTTCTGGAACCGCTGTCGGCGTTGCCGGTATTCCAGCGCGCGTTAAAGATCACGCTGAATACGAATGTGTACACGGCGAGCATCAACAGCGGCAGAAGAAACGACCAGAAAATTCCCATGATTGAGCCACGATAACGGCCGATAACTTCGCGCTTCATTAACGCCCATAAAAGCCCGCGATGCTCGCGGATACTCGCCAGCATCGCGACCGGGGAAAGCGGAAATGGTTGCATGAGACTTCTTGATCGAGAAAAATAGTTAACTACCGAGAAATGTAAGAAACAATCATCTGAAAAGCCGCCAATAAAGCGGCTTTTCTTGGTAAATACCAATTATGGACAGACATAGCCCATGATTGAGTGATAGTTAAAACCTTGCGCTACCCATTGATTTCTTTCTGATATGTTCGTTGTGTATCTATGTTCTACATCCCAAGAACCATTCCAGTTTCTCCAGAGAGAGTATAAAGGCACAGTGCCAGAGACTTGCGTACTGTAAATATACCCTTCCACACGCTCGTGTCGCCATCCATCGCTAAGAACATAAGCAATATCTTCTGGCCTCCATCCGTAATAATGGTTAATAAACCCTTGGTTAAAAAATTGTGAAAAAGGATGTGCAATATCCCCTCTTAATTGGCTAGGCTCAAGCTTTGCAACGATCCCAGCGCTGACATAGCCTTGACTTAATGCTGACAAGTGAAGAGCGTAGTCAGTGGACATATAAGAATTATGATAATTGCCTGTATAACGAGATGTATAAAGGGGAAGAACTCCCGTTGTACATGCTGGATTAGTAACGGAAGATGTTGTTGGGTACGACACTCCAGACATACTTATCGAGAACGTATATACCCCGGGAGGATTTACTGTATATCCGATTTGCGGTTCTATAACTACGGTAGGAGATCCACAATAAGATCTTCCGCCAATAGGACGAAAGGCTTCAGTCCATTTTTCTGTAAAAAACGGCGCGATGATTTGCGTGCCACCATCTCTGGTAACGCTTATCGTATAATTACCAGTTCCAACAAGACACCATACCCGCTCTGCTGACTGATAATTCAGCCCGTTGTAATAAAAAGCTTCTATTTTGTTGGGGGATAAAGATTTTCTATACCACCCCTTTTCTCTTGGATAGTCCACGATGGTAGCCATCTCCCCGGCTTTTGTTGTCAAATCGCCATCTTCACCTATAACAAAATCATTGTCATTACCTAAATAATAAAGCTCCTCACTCTCCAAGGACTCTTCTATTTCATTCTTTATTGTGACAAAGACATTAGCTTTTTCATTGAAAAGATAATTAGGATACATCGGAGCATTTTGGAAAGCGCCTTGATTTACATCTGCTTTAATACCTTGTGCTGATAAACCGAATGATGAAAAAAGAAAAAATACTGCCAAAAATATATTGTATTCTGGTTTCATAAAAACTCCTGAAGAATATTTAATAAGGAGATTAAATGATATCAAAATTCGCAATTAAATACAATGGGATAATAAAGGTTGGCTAAAGACAAATATTCCGAAATCATTGCGCAAATTGAGTGTATAAAAAAACTTGAGACGCTTTCGATAAAGCGCCCCAAGCATACAGCTTTTTACGGCTCTTCCCGATCGTCTTCCGGCCTTGTCCATACAGGGCGCTCACCCAGTTCTTCCGAAAGCTCCGGCGGCAACGCTTTGCTCTTTTGCAAAAACCCTTCCAGATTATCCATCCGGTAACGCAAATCCTGAATGATGGCGCGGCGCGTTTCGTTGTCGCTGACAACGCGCGGCGTAATGAATATAACCAGTTCGGAACGTTTATTGGCCCAAGTCTGGTTGCCGAACAAACCGCCCAAAACAGGAATCCGCGAAAGGTACGGCACACCTCCCGTGCTGTCGCTGATATCGTCGCGGATCAAGCCGCCCAGCACCATCGTGCCGCCGGAGGGCACCATCATCTGCGTTGAAACCAAACGGCTCGTTGTTTGCGGCGCATTACCCGCGGCAATGGCTTTATCCGCATCGGTGCCTTTACCACTGAACTCAATCTCGGCTTCCAGGCTGACATTGCCGCCTTCGTTGATGTGCGGCGTAATCCGCAACATCACGCCGACTTTCAGATAATCCCAGTTCTCTGAAGAACCGCTGTTGGTTCCATAAACGTAGGTTGATCGCACGGGAAGGCTGTCGGTCACTTCAATGGTCGCTTCCTGATTGTCCAACGCCGCGATATGCGGATTGGCCACCAGCTTGACATTCCCCGTTGTTCCCTTGGCGTTGATGATGGCGTTCACGGAACTGCCCGGCTTGATGACCAGATTAAAGGTATTGGACAGCGCGTCCCCAACCGGGTCGGTCAGCGGGGAAACGGCGCCGTAGCCGCCAAAAATATCGCCGGAAGAGAACCACCATTGCGCTCCGTACGATGTGGTTTCATCAAGCGTCACTTCCGCCATGGTGACTTCGATCATCACCTGCCGTTGCGGCACATCGAGTTTTTTCAACGCCTGCTCGACCA
>DBDN01000084.1:0-155 GCA_002293615.1 Betaproteobacteria bacterium UBA931
GTGTCTTTGAGCGATACATATTTACCCGGCGATCCGGTGAACACCTCGGCGACAAAGAACGGTTGCGATAAAAAGCGTTGAATCTTGCGTGCCCGCGCCACGACCAGCTTGTCTTCCGGTGAAAGCTCGTCCATACCAAGAATCGCGATGATATC
>DBDN01000084.1:195-16837 GCA_002293615.1 Betaproteobacteria bacterium UBA931
ACCTGCCGCGATGTCGAGTCGAGCGGATCGACTGCCGGGTAAATACCGAGCGACGCGATGTCCCGCGACAACACGACAGTAGCGTCCAAATGGCCGAATGTTGTGGCCGGCGACGGGTCGGTCAAATCGTCGGCAGGTACATACACCGCCTGAATCGAGGTAATCGATCCCGTCTTGGTCGAGGTAATCCGCTCTTGCAATTTACCCATTTCCTCGGCCAAGGTCGGCTGATAACCCACCGCCGAAGGCATNNGCCGGGTCGGTCAAGTCATCGGCAGGCACATAAACAGCCTGTACGGAAGTGATGGAACCGTTTACGGTAGAAGTGATACGCTCCTGCATAGCCCCCATCTCCGTAGCCAGCGTAGGTTGATAACCCACCGCCGAAGGCATACGGCCAAGCAACGCGGAAACTTCGGTACCCGCCAAAGTAAAACGATAAATGTTATCGATAAAGAGCAGCACATCGTTACCTTCTTCGCGGAAATTTTCCGCGATGGTCAGGCCGGTCAGCGCGACACGCAGACGGTTGCCCGGCGGTTCATTCATCTGACCGTAAACTAAAGCCACTTTATCGAGCACGTTGGATTCTTTCATTTCATGGTAAAAGTCGTTACCTTCGCGAGTACGCTCACCAACACCGGCGAATACGGAGTAACCGCTGTGCTCAATCGCAATATTGCGGATCAACTCCATCATGTTCACGGTTTTACCCACGCCCGCACCGCCAAACAAGCCTACTTTACCGCCTTTGGCAAACGGGCAGATAAGATCAATCACCTTGATGCCGGTTTCGAGTAATTCGGTCGAGGGCGATAACTCCTCAAACGTCGGCGCGGCGCGATGAATCGACATTGCTTTTTCCGCGCCGACCGGGCCGGCTTCGTCAATAGGGCGACCCAATACATCCATAATGCGGCCTAAGCATTTGGTGCCTACCGGAACTGTAATCGGTGCGCCGCTGTTGACAACTTTCATACCGCGGCGCAAACCATCGGAACTCCCCAACGCAATCGTACGTACGACGCCATCGCCAAGTTGCTGCTGCACCTCCAGCGTCAACCCGATGTCGTCCATCTTAAGTGCATCATAAATTTGGGGGATGGCGTTACGTGGAAACTCCACGTCAACGACAGCACCGATACACTGAACAATGGTTCCTTCGCTCATTACTTAAACTCCTGCTTTCGCTTGAATTCTGGTTGCCTTTTAAACACGTAACCGTGTTATCCACATTCTTTATACAGCCGCCGCCCCACCGACAATTTCCGTAAGCTCCTGTGTAATCGCCGCTTGCCGGGTTTTGTTGTACACCAATTGCAATTCACTGATAATTTTACTGGCGTTGTCCGACGCCGCCTTCATCGCTACCATGCGCGCCGACTGTTCCGACGCCATGTTTTCCGCCAGCTCCTGATAAATTTCCGCTTCAACATAACGACGCATCACGCCGTCCAGCAGCATCTTGGCATCCGGCTCATAAATATAGTCCCACAAGCCTTGTTGCGCTTCCGCCTTTTTTACCTCTCCCGCAGGCGTACGAAACTCCGCCGGAATCGGCAACAACAAATTGCAGCGCGCCAACTGCCTCATCGTATTCACAAACCCGGTGGAAAACACATAGATTTCATCGATCGTGCCTTCGATATAGCCGTCGAACAATGGTTTCAACGGGCCAACCAAGCGATCCATGCGCGGCACATCGCCAAGATACGTCGCTGATGAAATCACGTTTGCGCCCATGCGACAGAGAAAACCGAAGCCTTTATTGCCCAGCGCCACGTATCCCACTTCTTTGCCTTCGGCAATCCACGCTTTATGCTGATTTAACACAATACGTTGAATATTGGTGTTCAATCCGCCGCACAAGCCTTTATCCGTGGTAATGACAATCGCCGCGACCTTTTTAACCCGTTCACGCCTGACCAAAAACGGATGTTTATATTCCGTATTCGCCTGCGCCACATGTGATGCAATGTAAAACATCCGTTCGAGATACGGGCGTGAGGCGCGCATGCGATCTTGCGCCTTTTTCATTTTCGACGCCGCCACCATTTCCATGGCCTTAGTGATCTTGCGCGTGTTTTGTACGCTCTTGATCTTGTTGCGAATCTCTTTTGATCCCGCCATCGCTTTTTATCCCGCTTAAGTCGTTACTGTGGCCAATCAATACGTGCCGGTTTTCTTAAAATCTTCGATCGCCGCCGCCAGCGTCTTATCGTCGTCATCCGAAAGATTTTTCGTGTCTTCGATACGCGCCATCAATTCGGCGTATTTGCTCTTCATGAACTGGCGCAGCGACAATTCGAACGCCAGCGCTCTTTCCACCGGCACATCGTCAAAATAACCGCGATCCACGCCGTACAGCGTTAATGCCATTTCATTTACTTGCAGCGGCTCGTATTGCGGCTGTTTCATCAATTCGGTCACCATTTGCCCGCGATCCAGCTGTTTGCGCGTCGCCTCGTCAAGATCGGAAGCAAACTGAGCAAACGCTGCCAGCTCGCGATATTGCGCCAAAGCAAGGCGAATACCACCGCCCAGCTTTTTGATTACTTTGGTCTGCGCCGCGCCACCGACACGAGATACCGAAATACCGGCGTTGATTGCCGGGCGGATACCCGCGTTGAACAAATCGGTTTCAAGAAAGATCTGGCCATCGGTAATCGAAATAACGTTGGTCGGCACGAACGCGGTAACGTCGCCGGCTTGCGTTTCAATAATCGGCAACGCCGTCAACGAACCGGTCTTGCCTTTTATTTCACCGTTAGTGAATTTCTCCACATATTCGGCGTTTACCCGCGCCGCCCGCTCCAACAAGCGAGAATGCAAATAAAAAACATCGCCCGGATATGCTTCGCGCCCCGGCGGACGACGCAGCAACAATGATACTTGACGGTACGCCCAGGCCTGTTTGGTCAAATCATCATAGATGATCAAAGCATCCTGCCCACGATCACGGAAGTATTCGCCCATCGTGCAGCCGGAATACGGTGCAATGTATTGCATGGCTGCCGATTCGGAAGCCGTCGCGGCCACCACAATGGTGTAATCCATTGCGCCATGTTCTTCAAGCTTACGGATCACGCTTTTAATCGACGATGCTTTCTGGCCGATAGCGACATACACGCAAATCAGGTCTTTGCCTTTCTGATTAATAATCGTGTCAATCGCAACCGCCGTTTTCCCCGTTTGGCGGTCGCCGATGATCAGTTCGCGCTGACCGCGACCAATCGGCACCATCGAGTCAATTGATTTCAAACCTGTTTGCACCGGCTGCGACACCGATTGCCGCGCAATCACGCCCGGCGCCACTTTTTCGATCACGTCGGTCATTTTGGCGTTGATCGGACCTTTGCCGTCGATCGGCTGTCCCAGTGAGTTGACCACCCGTCCGATCAACTCCGGACCGACCGGCACTTCAAGAATACGCCCGGTACATTTAACCGTATCACCTTCGGTAATGTGTTTGTATTCACCAAGCACCACCGCACCCACCGAATCGCGCTCCAAATTAAGCGCCAAGCCGTAAGCATTGCCAGGAAACTCTAGCATCTCGCCCTGCATCGCGTCGGAAAGTCCGTGAATACGGCAAATACCGTCCGTCACGGAAACGACGGTTCCCTGCGTTTTTACTTCGACACGGCTGTCGAGATTCTGAATCTTGTTTTTAATCAGTTCACTGATTTCGGAAGGGTTCAATTGCATGGTTTCCTCTGTCTTCTTACAACGCGCCCGGCAAAGCCCGGCACATGAGTCATCATCAATATAAAATCCAAAAAACTTCTTTCAAGCGTGCTTTTATGCGTACAGCGCACGCGCCATTTCCGCCAAACGTTCTTTCACGGAAGCGTCAATCACCCGATCACCGACGCGAATGCGCGTGCCGCCGATCAGTTCCGGCTTCACACGAACTTCGGCTTCAACATTTTTTCCGGTCTTTTTGCTTAACAAGGCTTTTAAAGCCGCAATTTGGGCTTCGTCGATCGGCAGCGCGGTCTCAATGACCGCCTGTACCGTATTTTCCGCGTTATCTTTCAGGCGATCGAAAAGCGTTTCGATTTCCGGCAACAGCCCCAGACGTTTACTTTGAATCAGTACTTCAATTAAACGTTTCCCCTCTTCACCCAAGCGCTCGCCGCCAATTGCCATAAATGCCGCTATCTTTTCACTTGCGTCCACGCGCGGGTTATCGAGAAAAGCGCGCATCTGCGCATTCTCGCTGACCATTCGCATCAGCACCAAGCGCTCCGCCCATTGCTTAAGCGCCTTTTCTTCCTGCGCCAACGCAAACACAGCTTCGGCGTAAGGGCGGGCTACGGTTAATCGCTCTGCCATTGTTGCCGCCTCAAAGCTGTTGCTTTAACGCATCCAACAAATCGGCGTGCGTTTTGGCATCGACTTCGCGTCGCAAAATCTTGGACGCCCCCGCTACCGCCAGATCGGCCACCTGATCGCGCAACGTTTCTCGCGCTCTCGACATTTCTTGTGCCGCTTCGGTACGAGCCGCCATCATGATGCGCTCGGCTTCTTCGCGCGCACTGGCTTTGGCCTGGTCCAGCGTTTCGATCTTCAGCTTCTCACCCTGCGCAATAATCTCGGCTGCCTTTTCCTTGGCTTCGCGCAGCACTTCAGCAGAACGCTTGGCGGCCAGCTCCAGATCGTGCTTGCCGCGTTCTGCGGCAGCCAAACCGTCGGCGATCTGCTTTTTGCGCGCATCCAGCGCGCCGACAATCGGCGGCCAGATAAACCTCATGCAGAACCAGACGAACAAGACGAACATAATCGTCTGGCCGAGTAGGGTCGCATTGATATTCATGCAATAACCTTTTTAGCTCGTTGAAAACGACGACACGCCGAGATGGTTACGCCACCGCGAACAGGACGTACATGGCCAGACCGACGGCAATCATCGGTACCGCGTCAACCAAGCCCATCACGATGAAGAACTGGATGCGCAGCATTGGAATTAGTTCCGGCTGACGCGCCGCGCCTTCCAGAAAACGGCCGCCAAGAATACCGATGCCAACGGATGCGCCTAAAGCGCCCAAACCAAGCATTAAAGCGCCAGCGATATAGAGCAGAGGGGTTGCGAGTTCCATCTTTTGAGTCTCCTGTTAAAAATCTGAAAAATATTCGGGGTCAGTGATGTTCCTGATGCGCCATGTCAAGATAAACGATGGTCAGCGTCATAAAGATAAACGCTTGCAGCGTAACGATCAGGATGTGGAAAATTGCCCAAGGCAAAGACAGCGTCCATTGCAGATAAAACGGCAACAGCGCGATCAGAATAAAAATCATTTCGCCCGCATACATGTTGCCAAACAGCCGCAGCGCCAGCGAAACGGGCTTGGCGATCAAATTGACGCTTTCCAGAAAAAAGTTCACCGGCAAGCCGAATTTGCCGAACGGCTGCAGCGTCAGCTCGCCGATAAAACCGCCGATGCCTTTGATCTTGATACTGTAAAAAATCACTAAAAAGAAAACACCGATCGCCATGCCGATGGTCGCGTTCGGGTCGGTAGTCGGAACCAGCTTGAAATAACTGATGCCCATCAATTGCGTCACAAACGGAATATAGTCTATCGGCACCAAATCCATCAGGTTCATCAGGAAAATCCAGACGAAAATCGTCAACGCCAACGGCGCGACCAAGGCGTTGCGTCCAGTGAAAGATCCGCGCACGCTGCCATCAATGAACTCAACGATCCATTCGACAAAATTCTGCGTGCCTCCCGGAACACCTGAAGTGACTTTCTTCGCAACACTACGGAACAAAAAGAGAAACAATAGGCCCAATACAAACGAAACCCCGAGCGTATCGACATTGATCGCCCAAAATCCCAGTTCTTTTACCTCTTCTACGCTATGGGCACAGCGAACGCTGCCCTCATGCAGCCCGCAGGTCAGATTCTGCAAGTGATGTCTGATGTATTCTGTCGAAGTCAACGTTCCCGTCGTCATTTTACGCTCTCAACTCTCATCCAGATCGGAGCGGCCAACCAGACAGTTTGCCCCCCCAGGAACCCAACCAGCATCCAGAGCGGTTCGAATTCCAGCAACTTGAACCCAACAACCAACATCACCGCCACCCATATAAACCGCTCAATGGCGGTAAGATAGGCTTGGCGCAAATACCATTCTGCATTTGCGCTTTCGTTGCGCTTACCACGCCGGAACCGCCAAGCAAGAAACAAAGTGCTTACCAGAACGACGCAACCACCGAAAGCCATCGATTTTGCCGCCAAGAAAGAAAGCGCAAAATAAGCGATAACTGTACTTGCAATCGTTACCGCGCCCTGCAATCCGATCAGCCGACGGTATTCAGGGCGTGCGCTCAGATTCGTCTTTTGTATGCACGAAGAAGGCGTTAATCCGCTTTCGGCTGCCATGCTCTTAGCTTCCTTTTCATCGCTGCCAGTTTTGCATTTTTTCTGTACGCTGCCGCCCAAAAATAAAAGCAAACGCAAGCACAAAAAATGCCTAGAAAGAGACAACGACTTCAAGCCCTTTAAAAAACCAACACTAAAACAAGAGCAACGCGCTCTTATCACAATGCCTGCCGTCGCCGACAGGCGGCTTAAAATAGTGGTCGGATTGTAATGACTTTTACCCCCCTACGCAATAACAAACAGCATGAAATTCGGGAATTCTTGCCCTCTTCTTGCTCTGCCTTATCCTTGCTTTTATTGCGGTTTTGGCAGCAGAAAGTGCCGCCAAGATGCCTGCGATACTGTCGGCATGACTACCCAAGTATCGTTATTTTGTTTTTTTGACCAACCGGCAATAATTGATTTTGTGGGTAAATACTTTTAGCGGTTTTATCGCGGCACCTGCGGATAAACCCACTCTCTTGTACGAGAGCCGATATTTTTCTGGCTTACATATTCTGAATCGACATGTAAGCCAGAATTACTGCGCTATTTTTATCAAGAATAAAAAGTGATTAATCTTTTTGTACCTGCAAACCGCCTTTTCCTGTACCCAAGCCGCCTTCGACCGTTTGCATTTTGTAGTTTTTCGCAGCACGAACGATATTATTAAAAGAATCCGTAAATGCGGCGACGATCACTTTGCCTTCTGCCGTATTGGAGTAACCACCCAAAGCGCCGCCCGCCGAACCGCCGAATAAAGCGCCGATGGCGCCGAAGTCGGTATTGCGCGCACTACCTTCCGCCGCCGCCAACTGAACCCCTGAACGGTTGTCAATCAAGGTTAACAGCGTACTGGCTTCTTTAACTTTGGCGCTCCCCGCCAACCCGGCAAGCACGCCGCCCCAACCGCCAAGGCGAGCGCCAATACCTGCGGCAGCGCCACCCGCGTTTTCATTGCTGAAGGTAATCGACGGGCTCAATGTGTAATCCGCCGCGACCATCTGGCCTTTACCGAAATTCGATTGCTGACGCAATTCACCGGATTGCGCCAGTGCCCGCTCCTGCATCATGTTGTCCATAGCGCGGCCTCGCTCGACAACCACAAAGCAATTCGATTGCTGCGCTAAAAGTTTGAGTACCGGCGCGGTTGAGCCCAGTTTGTACTCACTTGATAAACGATGATACCAGGAAGCATTTACGTCTTCGGCGATGGTCATCGTGCCTAACGTTTTATCGCATTTTTCCAATGCCTCATTTTCTCCCTGCGCATTCGCGCCGCCCGCAGAGCCGGTAGCTGTCGTTTTAGCGCGCTGCGATCCCATATCCATGGTTGAACACCCCGCCGCCAACAATACTGCAACAAAAAGCGCCAGCGTTTTAAATAATCGAATTTTAATCAAAATTATCTCCTTAAAAGAACAATAAAAGGTTTATAGCAGCATATCAATAGTATGCGATCAACTATTCCGTCTATATTAAGAAAATACTCGGGAAAGTCAATAAATATTTACATGATTATATTGAAGACAAAACCAGTACTTTGAAAATATCGCCCATGGCCTCGGGCGTAATCAGGGTATGCACCGCTTTTGTTACAGAAAGACACCCTTGTTGCCTGTGCTCTTCGTGACACAGTGCATCGAGAATACCGTGACTCAACAACCAATCGCGTTGAGTCTGGAAAGATGCCAAGGACATTCTTCCGCGCTGTGCCGCTTCTAACATCGCCACAAAATCGATATGCGCAGTAATGTCCGCCAGCCCTGGATAAACAAAGAAGTCGTCAAGCAAATGGTGCCGATAATAAGCGCGCAACGTACCGTGCGCATAGCGTTCCGGCAACGTTTGATTGCGCTCAAAGCCATAGTCGCAAATAAAAAGCGTATTGCCGCCGCCTTTTTGAGAAAGAGCGCGCGACAAGGTTTCCACCAGAGTTTCCGCGTCGAGATTAATCTCCGCCTGGTAGTCGCCATATTCGGGAAAACGCGATCTGGCAACAGCACACAATTTTTCGTCCGATAGCGGCTTTGCCATATAAACCAGCCGTCGCGTACCATCGTCCCGCATAACACCTTGTTCGAACCATTGTCCGTCCCGGCGAAAGACGACATGCGGCGGCAATGCGTCAAGCACTTCATTCATAAAGACGACGCCATCGATCACTTCCGGCAAATGGTCAAGCCAAACGATTCGGTCAAAAAATTGCGGCACGCGCTGATGCAACAACTGCCGTTGACGCGCGCGCAAATCGGCACTACGTTCAAGAATAGCGTACGATGAGAATGCAATATTGTTTTGGGCAAACGCCGTCAAAAGCTCCGCCGCAAAGGCTCCGCTGCCCGCGCCCAGCTCGAGAATGTTCGCTTGTGACGCTTTGGCCAAAGCCTCTGCAATTGGTTTACTCCATATACGCGCAAATAACGGTGTTAATTCCGGCGCGGTTACAAAATCGCTGCCGTCAACCGAACCGCTCATTTTTTTCGCCCCGCTGGTGTAATAACCCAAGCCCGGCGCATAAAGCACCGCATCGATATAATCGTGCAACGAAATCCAATTTTGTTTCGCGGCCAGCAGCCCTTCAACATAAGCGCACACCTGCCGCGAATGCATGAGCGCCTCCGGTGAGGGTTCCGGCAATGATGGATGCGGTTTCATGATTCGTCGAGAAAATAATGCAGCGTTTCGTTGAGAAAGCGATAACCTTTTTCTGTCGCAACGATCTGTGCCGTATCATCGCGTATTAATCCTCGTTTCCTCGCTAGCGCTAACGGTTTGGCGATAATATCAAGAGGCAATCCAGTACGCGCCGTAAACAAACTCGCGGGAACGCCATCGCATAAACGCAGCGCGTTGAGCATAAACTCAAACCCGATTTCATCGCGCTTGACTTGCCGTGTTTCCGACAACAAAAAAGCCCCACTCACCGACGCTTTCATATACTGTTGGGGATGCGGGTAGCGGATCATGCGCTCAATCCGGTCTGCCCATGAAATTTTACCGTGCGCGCCGGCGCCAATGGCCAGATAATCGCCGAACTGCCAGTAGTTGAGATTATGCAGACACATTTTTCCCGGCTGAGCGTAAGCAGAAATTTCGTAACGCTGATAACCTGCTTTCGCCAACTGCGCCACAATCTCGTCTTGCATTTCGGATGCCGTGTCCTCATCCGGCAAACCGGATGGCAGCGTATGTGCAAAAGCCGTGTTTGGCTCCAGTGTTAACTGATACCAGGAAAGATGCGCCGTATGAAAAGCAAGCGCTTCATCAAGGTCGCCTTTCAGCATCGCCTGATCTTGCCCAGGCAACGCAAACATAAAGTCAAGATTTACGTTATCAAAACTTTTTTGCGCGGCGCAAATTGCAGTGCGCGCTTCTTCGGCGCAATGAATACGCCCCAACGCCGCGAGCGCCTCATTATTGAAGCTTTGAATACCCAGCGACAAACGGTTCACACCGGCGTCGCGATATCCGGAAAAATGCCCGTGCTCCACTGCGCCTGGATTGGCTTCCAGCGTAATTTCGATACCGTCGGTCAACGAGAAATATCGCGCTACTGCCTCAAGCAATTGACCGATACTTGACGGCGCGAATAAGCTTGGCGTTCCGCCACCGATAAAAACGCTGTACAAAGGCCGACCTTGAGCCATCGTCGCGCTATGATCAAGATCGCGCAGCAATGCGGCAAGATACGTCTCTTCGGGCAACGTTTTCTCATGCAACGGATGTGAATTGAAATCGCAGTACGGACATTTGCGCACGCACCACGGCATATGAATATAAAGCGATAGTGGCGGAGATGTTGGCGGAGACGGAAACGCAACCATGCATCAACGGCACAAGCCTTGAAGTTGCGCCATCAACGCCCGTACTGCGATCCCACGATGCGATATTTCGTTTTTTTCCTCCGGCGACAGTTCTGCGGCAGTTTTCCCATTCGGCAGTAAAAAATACGGGTCATATCCAAAACCGTTGCCGCCACGCGGCATCTCGGTAATTTCGCCCATCCATGCCCCGCAAGCGATCAGCGGTGTTGGGTCATGGGCATGACGCACCAAAACCAACGCACAAAAATAATAGGCACTTTTATCGGCATGTGTTTTTAATTGTGCAAGCAAATATTCATTATTGCGTATATCGGATTTCGGCTCCCCGGCAAACCGTGCGCTTTTCACACCCGGCGCATCGTCAAGTGCTCGTACACAAATCCCGGAATCATCGGCAAGCGCGGGCAAATTGGCACAACAGCTGGCGTATCGCGCCTTGGCCAGTGCGTTTTCAATGAACGTTTCGTGCGGCTCATCCGCTTCTTCAATGCCCAATGTTTTCTGCGAAACGATATTGATGTCAAGCGGCGCCAGCAGTCGGGCAAATTCCCGACATTTACCTTCATTATTTGACGCCAGAACCAACCGCGAAAACAAGCGATTCATTGTTTTGCCAGCACTCTTTTCTGTGCATCCATCAATTGCGTAATGCCTTGTTGCGCCAAGGCCAGCAATGTGTCTAATTCCTGTCGAGAAAACGCAGCACCTTCAGCGGTTCCTTGAATTTCGACAAACCCACCGCTACCGGTCATCACGACATTCATATCCGTTTCACAATTGCTGTCCTCACTGTAATCAAGATCCAGCAAAGGTGCTCCCTCAACGATTCCGACGGACACCGCGGCAACATGATCTCGCAATGGGTTAGCGGTAAGCTCTCCTTGTTGGCACAATCGCGACATCGCCAGCGATAATGCCAGCCATGCCCCGGTAATCGATGCGCAACGCGTCCCGCCATCCGCTTGCAATACATCGCAATCAATACGCACAGTGCGGCTGCCAAGCGCATGCAAGTCGGTTACCGCACGTAGGCTACGTCCAATCAAACGCTGAATTTCCTGCGTGCGCCCGGATGGCTTGATGCTTTGGCTCTCGCGTTTGGTGCGGGTATGTGTTGCTTGCGGCAACATTCCATACTCGGCCGTCAACCAGCCTTGCCCTTTGTCTTTCAGAAATCCAGGCACATCATCTTCAATGCTTACTGCGCACATGACTTTGGTTTCGCCTTGCGTCACCAGCACCGAGCCCTCAGCGTAACGCAACCAATCCAATTCAAAGCTAACGGGGCGCAACGCTTGCGCGGCACGTTTGTGTAAACGATGAATCGACATAATGGTAGCTCCCGTTCATTTTTTTCAACGCCATCACGACGCGCCCTTGTCGCGATTTTGGCATAAACTGACAATACGCTTACTTATCTTTTTTCTGCATCCAGTTGCGCCAACGCTTGGTCGATCGCTTTACGCACCTGTTCGGGCGCGGTGCCGCCCGGATGGTTACGCGAAGCTACTGAGCCCTCCAGCGTCAACACATCGTATACATCTTCGTCGATCAACGACGAAAATCGCTTTAAGGTCGGAAGCGGCAATGCGGCAAGATCAAGATTTTTCGTCTCTGCTTCGCGCACCGCTTGCGCCACAGCTTCATGAGCATCGCGAAACGGCATGCCGCGGCGAACAAGATAATCGGCAAGGTCTGTCGCCGTCGCATATCCTTCGCGCGCCGCTTCCCGCATTCGCTCAGGTTCCGGCGTAATCCCATGCGCGACCAGATCAGTGACAATCGCAAGCGTTGCCATCAGCGTATCAACGGTGTCAAACAACGGCTCCTTGTCTTCTTGATTATCTTTGTTGTATGCCAACGGCTGGCTTTTCATCAGCGTTATCAGCGCCATCAGATGCCCAACCACACGCCCGGTTTTACCGCGCACCAGTTCCGGCACGTCCGGATTTTTTTTCTGCGGCATGATGGAACTGCCCGTACAAAAACTGTCGGCAAGACGAATAAAGCCAAAACGCGGCGATGACCACAATACCAGCTCTTCGGAAAAACGCGACAAATGCACCATGATCAATACGGCAGCAGCAGAAAACTCTATAGCAAAATCGCGATCGGACACAGCGTCCAGAGAATTGCCGCAAAGCGCCTCAAAACCAAGCTCATCAGCAACCTGTTGCCGATTGATCGGATAGCTGGTACCCGCCAATGCCGCCGCTCCCAACGGCAAGTGATTGACACGACGACGGGCATCGTCAAGCCGTTCGCTGTCACGCGCAAACATGGCTTCATATGCCAACAGGTGATGAGCAAAAGTAATTGGCTGCGCCACCTGCAAATGCGTAAACCCCGGCATGATCACGTCCTCGTGGCGCGACGCCAACATCAGAAATGCACGGCGTAGCAACGCCAAATGCGTACTTAAATGGTCAATAGCATTACGCAGCCAAAGACGGATATCCGTCGCAACCTGGTCATTTCGCGATCTTCCCGTATGTAAGCGCTTACCCGCGTCCCCGACTAATTCAGTCAGGCGGCGCTCAATGTTAAGGTGAACATCTTCAAGGTCGATTGACCAAGTAAATACCCCTTCCGTAATTTCTTCGGAAATTTGCTTAAGGCCGCGTTCAATATCGGCGAAATCGGAAACACTTAGAATTTTTGCGTCTTTAAGCATCCGTGCGTGCGCCAACGATCCGGCAATATCTTCGGCATACATACGGCGGTCAAAATCCGCCGACGCCGTATAGCGCTTTACCTGTTCGGAAACCGGTTCCGAAAAACGACCCGACCAGCCGCTTGTTTTGAAGTTTTCAGCCATAAAGTTTTCATTTTGAGTTAAGCAGCAGCATTCTGTGCATCAACATATTTTAATCAACGTTCAACTTGCGCAATGTTTGAGAGTAACCGAAAATGGGTATATTTGGTGATAATGCACACGCATTTTCGAAGTGCGTTTTCGGGTGTTCATGTAAAAAGTCGATGATTATAAGTCAGAAAGAAACCTTTCTTGCGTTACCCGATTGGCGTAATGTGGGCACGATGATACGCATTATCCTTGCCGTCAACCTGGGATTGTTGCTCGCGATTCTGGCGCGCGGCGCGCCCGGGCACCATTGGAGCCCTCTGTTTTTCGAACTGGCCATGTATGCTGAACCGTATCTTGTCCTGGAGTTGGCGGTGCTTTGGTTAATCGCGCCGTGGTTCTCTCGCTTGTCCACGCTGGCTGTCGTTGCGATAATAACCGCGATCACGATGATTTGCGGATGCTTCATCAGTTGGCTGACCGACGAAACTTGGTCGGAAAAAACCGCTTGGCTGATTTTCTGGGGGCTGATCGCACAGATCGTCCTATTTTATTACTTCCACGCACGCAACAAAATGTTATCGCCGGTCGTGACCGAGGCAAAGTTGCAAGCGCTTCAAGCGCGAATCCGCCCTCATTTTTTATTCAACAGCATCAACGCCGTAATGTCGATAGTCCGCCATGACCCTGCACACGCCGAGACCGCGTTGCAAGATATGGCCGATCTTTTTCGTGTATTGATGCGCGATAACAAAGAATTAACCGTGTTGGCTGATGAGATCGAAATCTGCCGTCAATACCTGGGGCTGGAAAAACTGCGTTTGGGATCGCGCCTGATTGTCGGTTGGCACGTTAAAAATATGCCGGAAGATGCATTGGTGCCACCATTGGTTTTGCAGCCTTTGTTGGAAAACGCCATTCACCACGGTATCGAATCTTCGCCGACAGGTGGCGAAATTTCCATCAATATTTTTCTGTCACGCGGTGAAGTGCATGCTATTTTGCGCAACCCATACCGTCCCGGCAACGACCGGCATCACCGCGGCAATCGCATTGCAGTTGCCAATGTTCGCGCGCGGTTGGCTTTGCATTTTGATGCAGAAGCGCATTTAAGCGCCAAAGTCATCAACGGCGAAATTTACGAAACGCATATCCGTATGCCGTATCGCCCAAAGAAAAAAAACAGCGCCGGAAATAAAAGTGGCTCATAGAACAACTTCTCGGCCTTTACGTATCTTGATCGTCGATGACGAGATGCTCGCCCGTCAACGCCTGCGTGATTTGCTCGACGACATTCATAAAGTCTTACCGGTCACCGTAATAGGTGAAGTTGAAACCGGCCTGGAAGCATTACATTGGATACAGAATTCCGAAATCGATTTACTACTCACCGATATTCATATGCCCGATATGAATGGCGTTGAGCTCGCCGGACATCTGCACAAAATGGTGCGCCCGCCGCGTATTATTTTCACTACCGCATACAATGAACACGCTGTTCAGGCATTCGAATTAAACGCCATCGATTATCTGATGAAACCGGTACGGGTCGATCGCTTGCTTGCCGCATTGCGCAAAGTACCGGCGCTCAAACCCATTAGCGAATCGCAATTGGAAAATCTGCCCGCCAATGCCCGTCATTTCCTGCCTGTGATCGGGCGATCACGAATTGAACTCATACCCATCGACAATATTCTGTACTTCAAGGCCGAATTGAAATACGTTACGGCCAAAACGAAAGAACACGAATATGTGCTAGAAGAATCGCTGACGCATCTTGAAGAAGAGTTTGGGCTTGATTTCCTGCGTATCCACCGCAGTTATCTGGTGGCGCGAAAGGCCATTAAAAATTTTGTCCACTTGCACCATGATGGTGAAAACGGCTGGTATGTCAATCTGCATCAGCTACCGGACAAGCTGCCTGTTTCACGTCGCCAACGCAACGTTCTGCAAAACTTCATCGACCACGCCATGAATACGACTCCAGAAAACAAATAACCGGGCAACAACGCCCGGCAGAGCATACAATTTTTTACTGATATCTAGCGCCTGAGTTAAAATTTCCTACCTTTCACATTTTCATCCATGATGCTATGCCTCGAATTCTGATTTGCGGTTCACTTGCTTACGACACTATTTCTGTTTTTCCCGATCATTTTGCCAAGTATATTCTGCCCGATCACGTACATCGTCTGTCGGTTTCCTTTCTCGTCAACAACCTGCGGCGCGAATGGGGCGGCTGTGCGGGCAATATTGCATACACACTGAAAAAAATCGGCGGATCGCCGGTAATCATGGCAACACTTGGCGCGGAAGACGGTAAAGCGTATCAAGAGCGATTAAACACATTAGACATCGCCCAAGACGGTATAAAACTTGTCCCCGGCGCATACACGGCACAAGCGACAATCATGACCGATCTTGGCGACAACCAGATCACATCTTTCTTCCCAGGCGCAATGAATGAGTCGTATCAACTTAACGTTGCCGACGTTTCTGATATCGCGCTTGGCATTGTTTCGCCGGACGGCAAAGAAGGCATGCTGCAACACGCTCGGCAATTTCATCAGGCGGGCATCCCTTTTGTTCTCGATCCGGGGCAAGGTATGCCCATGTTTGGCAAAGAAGAATTATTGGAAATGATTGCGCTTGCTGATATCGCCGCACTCAATGATTACGAAGCAGAATTGCTTAGCCAAAAAACGGAGTTATCCTTAGATGAAATCGCGCAAAAACTACGCGCCTTGATTATTACCTACGGCAGCCAAGGCTCGCAAATCTTCACGCAAAAAGAAAGCATAAAGATCCCCGCCGTAAAACCTGATGCTGAAATTGATCCGACTGGATGCGGTGATGCTTACCGCGCCGGTCTGCTCTACGGCATTGCCCACAAGTGGTCTTGGCATAAGACCGGTCAGCTTGCTGCTCTTTTGGGCAGCATCAAATTATCGTTTTCTGGTCCGCAGAATCATGAAGTTGACCGTGATTTGCTCGCGCGCCGTTATTTTGATGCGTTTGGTGAAGCGCTTTGGTCTTGAATTGTTTTCTACGTTACTGATTTAATTTTCAATAATAATTTTCTGCCATAAAAAACGCCCCATCATTTTTGGATGGGGCGTTTTTGTTGTGGGTGCCTGACAATGACCTACTTTCACACGCGAGAATGCGTACTATCATCGGCGTACTGCCGTTTCACGGTCCTGTTCGAGATGGGAAGGCGTGGGACCGGCAGGCTATGGTCGTCAGGCGTAGAGGGACGGAAAGCAAGAAATAGATCGATTGTTTCTTCGTTCGTAAAAGAACGCACTGTTATGGAGTCAAGCCTCACGAGTGATTAGTACTGGTTAGCTTAACGCATTACTGCGCTTCCACACCCAGCCTATCAACGTTGTGGTCTTCAACGGCTCTTTAGGGGACTCAAAGTCCCGGGACATCTTATCTTCAGGCGAGTTTCCCGCTTAGATGCTTTCAGCGGTTATCTCTTCCGCACGTAGCTACCCGGCAATGCGATTGGCATCACAACCGGTACACCAGCGGTGCGTCCACTCCGGTCCTCTCGTACTAGGAGCAGGTCCCGTCAAATGTCCAGCGCCCACGGCAGATAGGGACCAAACTGTCTCACGACGTTTTAAACCCAGCTC
>DBDN01000081.1:0-236 GCA_002293615.1 Betaproteobacteria bacterium UBA931
TTCATCGCTTCCGAATTGTTTCTTGTCGCGGCACTCGACAGCAAACAGGAAATCAGCCGTTTGTTGCGGGAGGCCGGTATTGACAAAGCAGCGCTGGAAGCCGCCATCAATGCGGTGCGCAGTGGTGCGAGCGTGGATTCGGCAAATGCTGAAGGACAGCGCGAAGCGTTGAAGAAATATTGTCTGGATTTAACCGAGCAGGCGCGGTTGGGCAAACTGGATCCGGTGATCGGGCG
>DBDN01000081.1:262-74179 GCA_002293615.1 Betaproteobacteria bacterium UBA931
CGAACCGGGCGTCGGCAAAACGGCGATTGTTGAAGGGCTGGCGCAGCGTATCGTGAACGATGAGGTGCCGGAGACGCTGAAGAACAAGCGCGTGCTGGCGCTGGATATGGCATCGCTCTTGGCGGGCGCGAAATACCGTGGCGAATTTGAGGAGCGCTTAAAAGCGGTGTTGAAGGATATTGCTGCCGACGAAGGGCGCACGATTGTGTTTATCGACGAATTGCATACGATGGTCGGCGCCGGTAAAGCCGAAGGCGCGATTGACGCGGGCAATATGTTGAAGCCGGCGTTAGCGCGCGGCGAATTGCATTGTGTCGGCGCGACGACACTCGACGAATATCGCAAATATATCGAAAAAGATGCCGCACTGGAGCGGCGTTTCCAGAAAGTCATGGTTGACGAACCCTCGGTGGAATCGACCATTGCGATTTTGCGCGGCTTGCAGGAGCGCTACGAGATTCATCATGGCGTCGATATTACCGACCCGGCGATCGTTGCCGCGGCGGAATTGTCGCAACGTTATATTACCGACCGTTTTTTGCCGGATAAGGCGATTGATTTGATTGATGAGGCGGCGGCGCGTATCAAAATGGAGATCGACTCCAAGCCGGAGGCGATGGATAAACTCGACCGCCGTTTGATCCAGTTGAAAATCGAACGCGAAGCGGTGAAAAAGGAAACCGACGATGCGTCGAAAAAACGTTTGGCCTTGATTGAGGGGGAAATCACGACTTTGGAAAAAGAATATGCCGATCTTGACGAGGTATGGAAAGCGGAAAAAGCCAATGTCGCGGGAACGCAGCAGTTGAAAGAGGAAATCGACAAAGTCAGGTTGCACATGGAGGAAGCGCGTCGGCGCGGCGATTGGCAGAAGATGAGCGAATTGCAGTACGGTAAATTGCCGCAGCTTGAAGAGCAATTGAAGGCGGTCGACAGTCATGCGCCGAAGAAGAAAGCGCAGCTTTTACGTACCGAGGTAGGGGCGGAGGAAATTGCCGAAATTGTGTCACGCGCGACCGGGATTCCAGTCGCCAAAATGATGCAGGGCGAGCGCGACAAGCTGCTGAATATGGAGGAGCGTTTGCATCAACGCGTGGTTGGGCAGGATGAGGCAGTGCGCCTGGTCGCGGATGCCGTACGTCGTTCACGTTCCGGTTTGTCCGATCCGAATCGCCCGTATGGATCGTTTCTCTTTTTGGGGCCGACCGGCGTCGGAAAAACCGAACTCACAAGGGCGCTGGCCGAATTTCTGTTCGACAGCGAACAGGCGTTGGTGCGCATCGACATGAGCGAATTCATGGAGAAACATTCGGTAGCGCGGCTGATCGGCGCGCCGCCCGGATATGTCGGCTATGAAGAAGGCGGCTACCTGACGGANNNNGAAATTGAAAAAGCGCACCCCGATGTGTTCAATGTTTTATTGCAGGTGCTCGACGAAGGGCGGCTGACCGATGGGCAAGGGCGAACGGTCGATTTCAAGAATACCGTAATCGTGATGACGTCGAACCTCGGCTCGTACCGTATTCAGCAGATGACCGACAACGGCGACGATCAAGGGAAAATCAAGGATGCGGTGATGGAAGAAGTCAAAAACAATTTCCGCCCCGAATTTATCAATCGCATTGACGAAATCGTGGTGTTCCATCCGCTCGACGATAAGCAGATTGCCGCGATTGCCGGAATCCAAATGCGGGCGCTTCAGGCGCGTTTGGCGCAGATGGATATCANNGCCGATGCTTTGGCGCGAGTTGCCAAGGCGGGTTTTGATCCGGTGTTCGGCGCGCGTCCCTTGAAAAGGGCAATCCAGCAGGAAATCGAGAATCCCCTGGCGCGGGCACTGCTGGCCGGCGAATTTACCGCGGGCGATACAATTAAAGTGATATTGGACGGCACAGGGATTGATTTCGTTAAAGCCTGATGAGTTGATATTGACGCGAAACAATAAGGCCTCGTAAAAGCGAGGCTTTATTGTGTAGGATTTCTGGCATTTCTGGCGTGACACCACTAATTCTTCAAAGGCCTGTTATTACGGCGGCTTTACCGTTGCCGCCATAAGTAATGGAGCGTGTGCCGTTGCTGTAGGTTTGGCGTGGTCTCACGCGCTCTCTCCAGCCTCTTTCCCGCAAGCGGGAGAGGGTACGCGTGTGGGTAGCACTTTTTTGTTAATCTAGGCGAGAATTGTTTTGGAGGCAATCCCGCCCAATACCACTCAAGTCTAAAGTAGCTTGGGCGGATAAACGGAGCTGCTTTTAGCTGACTCAGCCAGTAACTCTTTCGCATGCGCCCGCGTTTTGGCGGTAACGTTGGTGCCGCCGAGCATGCGCGCGATTTCTTCAGCGCGTTCATTGTCATTGAGCGCGGCGATGCGCGTTACCACATTTTTACTGTCGCCTCCTTTTTGCACGCGCCAGTGATAACGCGCGCAGGCGGCGACTTGCGGCAAATGGGTGACGCACAACACTTGCCGCTCATTGCCGAGTTCGCGCAGACGTTTCCCGATCGCATGGCCGGTCGCGCCGCCAATGCCGGTATCAATTTCGTCAAAAATCAGTGTCGGTACGCGGCCTGTTTGGGCAAGTACGGTGAGCAGCGCCAAAGCAATCCGGGAAAGTTCGCCGCCCGAGGCGACTTTGGCAAGCGGCGCCAAAGCTTGCCCCGGGTGTGTGGAAATATAAAACTCGATTTGATCGGTACCGAAGCTTTCGATAACACTGTCGGTCGAAACCATGGCTTCGAAGCGCCCGCCGGGCATCGCCAGTTCATTCATCGTGGCGGTGACCGATTGGTTGAGTTTTTGGGCGGCGCGTTGCCGTGTTTGGCTGAGCAGTTTTGCCGATTGCCGATATTGGTTTTCGCAGTCCTGTGCGGCGTGCGCTAGCGTTTCGATATCTGCGCTTTGTTCTAATTGCGCTAAAGCGGCGTCGGTTTCATTGGCAAGCGTCGGCAGCTCTTCGGGACGAACGCGGTATTTACGCGCGGTGTCAAACAGTGCGGAAATACGGTTTTCAACATGGCCGAGCGATTCGGGATCAAGGTCGAGATGGTGGCCGACGGCGCGCAAAGCGCGGGCGGCTTCTTCAATTTCAATGGCCGCATTATTCAGCTGTGTGGTAATTTCGCTGAAAATCGGTTCATGCGTCGAAGCGTTTTGTAATTTTTGCGTATAACGGAAAAGGCTGGAAAGAACGGCATTTTCGCCATCGCTCAATATTGCCTGCCCCTCTTCGATCGCATTGATTAAAGTATCGGCATTTCTCAGCTGCTGTTGCCGGACATTGAGCTGTTCCCACTCGTCGGGTTTGGGCGCCAATGCGGTCAAGTCTTCGTGCTTTTGGGTTAAAAGCGCTTTTTCCTGGTCGCGCTCTTTTCGCGAGCGCTGCGCCAGATAAAGGATGTCAAGCGCGCCGCGCCATGCGCGCCAAGCTTTTGTGGTGGCAGTTAAAAGGTCTGTATTGTGCGCGTAAGCGTCGAGCCATTGGCGCTGCATAGGCAGACGCGTCAGTGATTGGTGCGCATGTTGGCCGTGCAATTCGATCAGCGTTTCGCCGAGCGCGTCGAGCTGCGCCAATGTGGCAATGCGACCGTTGATCCAGGAGCGGCTCTTATTGTGGTGATCGAGGACGCGGCGCAGAACGAGCGTTTCCGGTTCGGCGTCGTCAAGAAAAGCATTGTCGCCAAGCCAATGTTGTGTTTCACTTTTGGGGGCAATAGAAAAACCGGCAGCAATTTCGGTGTGTTTTTCGGCATCGCGTAACTGGCGGGATTCGAAACGGTCGCCAAGTAGCAAACCGATGGCGTCAAGCAGAATGGATTTACCCGCGCCGGTCTCGCCAGTGAGCACGGTAAAACCGGAAGAAAATTCGATATCAAGCGCTTCGATAAGAACGAAATTGCGGATGGACAACCAAAGCAGCATAACGCTTACGGGTCGATAACGGAAAGATACTCGGGGTCAAAATCCTGTTTTGATCGCTCCGGCGTTTCTGCCCAATGCAATTTTTGACGAAGCATCCTGAAGTAATCGTAGCGCTCCGGATGCAGCAGGGAAATTTGATAAGGCGAAAGCGTGATTGTGATCTGTTCGCCTTGTTTGACTATGACCTTGGCTTGGGAATCGCCATGCAATGAAACATCCAGGCCTTTATCCACGGAAATTTGGATATCGACGTTATTGGGCAGTACGATGGGGCGGTTGGTCAGGCCGTAAGNNGAAGAATCGGTCCGCCGGCCGATAATGCGTAAGCGGTGCTGCCGGTAGGCGTGGTTACAATGATGGCGTCGGCGCGCAGCGCATAGGCAAACTCTTCGTTAATACGGATTGAAAAATCGACGACCGCACCGTACGAACCGCGGCCGATCACAATTTCGTTAAGCGCCTGGATCTCAATCGGCGTCAAGCCGCTGTCGCGCGGTAGGCTCGCAGAAAGCATCGAACGCTTTTCCTCGGCGTAACGGCCATCGAGAATATCGCCGATCATGACCTCCATGAAGGCTTGCGGAATATCGGTAAGAAAGCCTAAACGTCCTCTGTTGATACCGATAATGGGAACGCGAAACGGCGCCAGCTTGCGGGCAAATGACAGCAAGGTGCCGTCGCCGCCGATCACGATCACCAGATCGTTGTTTAGTCCCAACGATTCGGTTGCGCTGATCGGGTAACCGGAAATTTTGGTCATTTTTGCCGTTTCATGCTCAAGCGAAACCAGATAACCGCGATCGGAGAGCATCGCGGCCAGTGTGGAAACGGGGCCAAAAAGTTCGGGGGTGTCACGCCGTCCGGCAATGGCAATACGGGAAAAAGGCTGTTCGGTATCAAGCATTTTTAAATTATTCCATAGCTTTTGGTAAATCAATCGAAATAACGAAAGAATTATGGCACATGACGCGAAAATTGTCTTAAGCGGTACAATGCGCGTTATGTTGGAACCGCGCACCACCCATTTATTAAAAACGCTGATCAGCCTCTATATTGCCGAGGGGCAACCGGTCGGCTCCCGCGCGTTGTCCAAGCAATCCGGGCTGGATTTGTCGCCGGCGACGGTACGCAATGTGATGGCGGATCTCGAGGAGATGGGCTTTATCGCCAGCCCGCATACTTCTGCCGGACGCGTGCCGACGGCGCGCGGTTATCGTTTTTTCGTCGACAGCCTGATGGTCGTTAAGCCGATGGCGCGCCGGGAAATCGAGCGGTTGGAGTTGGGGCTGAAAAGCGACGCTCGCCCGCAGCAAATGATTGCCAATGCTGCCTCATTGTTGTCACAGCTGTCCCAATTCGCCGGCATCGTGCTTACGCCGAAGCGTCGCGAAGCGTCGTTTCGCCATCTGGAGTTTTTGCGATTATCGGAGCGCCGTATTTTGTTGATCGTTGTTTCGCCGGAAGGCGACGTGCAGAACCGTATTTTGCAACCGCAACAGGATTATTCTCAGGAGGCGCTTGCCGAAGCATCCAATTTTTTTAACAGTCATTTTGCCGGTTTGCCGATGTCGGCGATTCGGATGCGGTTGACCGATGAATTAAAAACCCTGCGCCAGGATATAGCGATCTTGATGAATTCGGCGATCGATTTAAGCGAAGAGGTGATGAACGAAACCGAAGCAGTCATTGCTGGGGAAAAAAATCTCTTGAGTAATCAGGATTTTTCCGACCGTATGGAGAAATTGCACCATCTTTTTGACGTGTTTGAAAAAAAGACATCGTTGGTGCATCTTCTCGATATTTCGCAAAATGCCGAAGGAATGCAGATTTACATCGGCGCGGAAGCGGGTGTCGTGCCGCTTGAGGAGTGCAGCGTGATCACGGCGCCATATCAGGTGGACGGCGAAGTGATGGGAACGCTGGGCGTGATTGGACCGACGCGTATGGCCTACGAGCGGGTTATCCCGATTGTTGACGTGACCGCCAAACTGTTATCCAATGCACTTAGCCAGAAGAAACCATCCGGTTGACGGGAGATAATCAAAAAATGAGTTATTTCCTTTCCGAGCCCAAGATAGATCGCTCAATGGCGAAAATAGGTATTTTGTTGACCAATCTCGGTACGCCGGATGCGCCTGATGCCGGGGCATTACGCCGTTTCCTTGCCGAATTTCTTGGCGATAAACGCGTTATCGAAACATCGCGTATCGTTTGGCGGCCGATTTTGCACGGCATTATTTTGCGGACACGCCCGGCGAAATCGGCAGAAAAATATAAGCGGATCTGGTCAAAAGACGGTTCGCCGCTATTGGTGTATTCATTGAAACAGCGCGATCTTTTGCGCGGTTATCTTGGCGAAGCCCTGCGCAAGGAAGGATTGAGCCCGGATCAGATCGTTGTTGAAATTGGGATGCGTTACGGTAACCCATCGATTGCAAGTGGGATTGAAAAACTGCGCGCGGCAGGAGCGGCATCTATTATTGTGTTGCCGCTTTATCCGCAATACGCGGCAAGTACGACGGGAAGTACTTACGATGCAGTTGCTCGGCACATCATGCGGATGCGCCGTGTGCCGGAAATCACTCTGATGAACAGCTTTCACGACCATCCAGCATATATCCGGGCGCTGTGCCAGCGCGTGCAGCATTTCTGGAAAACCGAAGGCCGGCCGGACAATTTGCTTTTTTCGTTCCACGGCGCGCCGGAACAAACGCACCAAGACGGTGATCCTTACTTTGAGCAATGTCAGGAAACCGCGCGTCTTTTGGTCAAGGCGCTGGCTGAAAAAGACATCACGTATTCGATGGCGTTCCAGTCGCGTTTTGGCCGCTCAAAATGGCTGCAACCTTATACGACGGAAGTCTTGGCGAAACTGGGGGAAAAAGGGATAAAGCGTGTGGATGTTATTTGCCCGAGCTTCATTTCCGATTGCCTGGAAACGCTCGAAGAAATCAATATTGGCGAGCGTGCGGTTTTTCTGGAAGCAGGCGGTAAAGAGTTCAATACGATTCCATGCTTAAATGATACGCACCCATGGATTGCGGCACTGGTGGAAATTTTATGGCCGGAAATAAAGCGGCAGGTGCGCCAGCAATATGCTTGAACCGTTATGTGGAAAAAATATCGTAGGCAAATTTTCCGATCAACACCACCATCAGACATAAAAACAAAATACGGATTACACGGACACCGCCGCGAATAGCAAGACGCGCACCGACGATACCGCCGACCATGTTGCATGCGGCCATGGGTAACGCATACATCCAGATGACGTGACCGGACGGGACAAAAAATGAAAGTGCGGCAAGGTTGGTCATGAAATTGACGACACGTGCCGCAGCGGCGGCGTGCAGAAAATCGAAAGCGAAAAAGCGGATGAACAGAAAAGACATGAAACTGCCGGCACCCGGGCCGAAAATGCCGTCGTAAAAGCCGGTTGCTGCGCCGAGAAGTGCAGCACCAATACGTTCGCGGTAGGTGATTTTTTTAGGGCGATGAATACTGCCAAAATCTTTTTTAATGAAAGTATAGACGGCAATCACAATCAATAAAATAAGAATAAGCGGTTTCATCAAATGTACCGGCATCATGCTGACGACACTCGCGCCGCAAAACGACGCGATAAAGGCGCAGATTGTCGCGGGAAGAACCAGGCTCCATGGCAGGCGTACGCGTTTCAGATACTGGCGCACGGCCATTGCCGTGCCGCAAATAGATGCAAATTTATTAATGCCGAAAACGGTCGCAGNNCTGAATGCCGAAAACGGTCGCAGGCGGCGTTTCCGGCAGCGCTGCAAAAATTCCCGGTACCTGTACCAGCCCGCCGCCGCCGACGGCAGCATCAATCAACCCGGCAAAAAAAGCGATGACGACAAGCAGGAGGATGATTTCGAGCATCTAGTTTGTAAAGGTTATGAAGATGTAATGCGCGATAGATACGAAAATACAAGTGTGCATGATAACCGGCACGGCGAAGTATTCTCTAAAAAAACATTAAATACGCCGGGTTTCCAGATTGTTATGATCGAATTTTAATCACCAAGATTGGCTGGCTGGCAACTATCGGTATGAAACTGAAACGCGAACTTGATTAAGAAAAAAGATAAGTATTGAAAATGCTATTTGATTGACTTAAGACGAATGCATTAATATAATGCTCCTTTTTATTTATCTATTTTTTTGGGGAATTTTTATGAAGAAAATCTGGTATTTGTTTTCAGTAATTTTTTTCACCGCGTCTCTGGTTGCTTGCGGTGGTGATGAAAATGATAGCGGCAATTCTGAGACGCCGCCGCCAAATCAAACGCAAGAGCCCGGTAAGATTCCCGGGCTTGGGGAATATCCGGGAGAAATTCAGGGTACGCCTTTTGCTTTACCGGATGGTGTTTATTTGAACGGATCGATTACAGGGGCAAGTATGGCGTACGATCCCGCAAGCTCTAAAAAAGAGATGCGGCAGGAAGAAGAGGTACAGAAGATTATTTTTAATTTTGTGTTTAGTGAAGACGTGGTAGTTGGTAGTGGTTTTGATGTTATATTGGCTATTCCTTTGGTTAACAGTAATTCCACGGAAAGTGAGGTTATTTTCCCTGCTCGTTTGGTGATGAAGGCTAAAAGTAGTGATTATCAAAACGGTATTTTGTTAAAAGAAACAAAAGTTAAAATCCCAGCAGGCGCATCATATACTGTGGCGCTAATTATGTATTGTGGGAATTTGCATCGATCTGGCTCTTCGGTAACTTCTTTTTATGAGTTAGGAGTAATTTTAGATTCTCCTCTTATCAAAGATTTGACCGACCGCTTAGTTGATAAAAAGATAAACTATGAAGAGCATACCAAGTCAGAAGAAAATCAGTATTGGACGCAATATGAAAGATTGGCAGATATGGTATGGGATTTAACGGACAGAGGTATCGCGTTGAGTGAAGAAAATAAAACGTGGATTGCCAATTTGCCGCTTAGTACACAATAAATAAAATTTTTACTCAAAAACGCCGTTGTTGATATAACGGCGTTTTTATTTCGCTCGACATTTTTATACCTAAAGGATACTCTTGGTGTATGAGGAAAATGGGAGCGTTATGAAGAAGAGTAGTAAAAAAATGCCGGATGAGCATCGGATTGTCGAAGAAATCCAGAGCGCCAGAAAACCATTGTCGCCGGATGCTTTGATCAAGCGTTTTAATATTAGCGTCAATAAGCACGATGATTTTCTGGAAGAAATCGATGCGTTGATCAAGCGTGGCGTGTTGTTCAAAAACCGGAAAGGCGCCTTGTTATTGCCGGAGGCGATTGATCTCATCGTCGGTACGGTAATCGGGCATCCGGATGGCTATGGCTTTCTTCGCCCGGACGGCAGCACGGATAAGAATAACGATTTTTATTTGCCGGCAAGCGAAATGTTCAAAGTTTTGCATGGTGACCGTGTGACGGCGCGACGCTTGTTGCATAAAGAGCAGGGTAGAGTTTCCGTTGAAATTCTCGATGTTTTAGCGCGCGCTCATCGGGAAATTGTTGGACGTTTACATCAGAAACACGGCGTCTGGTTTGTCGTTGCTGAGGATAAACGCCTTAATCAGGATTTTCTGTTGGCGCCTCATGGGCGCGGCAAGGCGCAGGACGGCGATATTGTGGTTGTAGAAATGGTTGAGCCGCCTTCGGCAACGCGTGAAGCTATCGTGCGGGTGAAAGAAATTCTTGGTGCGCCTGAAGATGATGGGATTGAGATCGAAATTGCGTTGCGTCGATACGATCTTCCTTTCCGTTTCAGTAATCAGGCAAAACAGGAGGCAAAAAAGTACGGCGAGCAGGTAAAAAACGTCGATAAAAAAACGCGCGAAGACTTGCGTGATTTGCCGTTTGTCACTATCGACGGTAAAGATGCGCGCGATTTCGACGATGCGGTCTTTGCCGAGAAGAATGGACATGGCTATCATTTGTTGGTCGCCATCGCCGATGTTTCGCATTATGTGCGCGACGGCAGCGCGCTTGATAAAGAAGCGTATGAGCGCGGAACGTCCGTGTATTTTCCCCGCCGGGTAATTCCAATGCTGCCGGAAGTATTGTCAAACGGGTTGTGTTCGCTTAACCCGGAAGTAGACCGGTTGGTGATGGTATGCGATATGCAGATCTCCAGTAAAGGGGCGATACAACGTTATCAATTCTATCCGGCGGTAATCCGTTCACAAGCACGGCTGACGTATGACCAGGTATGGGCTTATCTGTCAGGCAGTATGGAAAAAGGGCTGACAAAAAAAATAAGAATTCTCGATTCGCTCGATTGCCTTTATGGACTTTTCCAGCGTTTCTTTGAGGCACGGAAAAAACGGGGTGCTATCGATTTTGACGGTGGTGAAGTGGAAATTCGTTTTAACGAGCGCGGAAAGATAGAGAGTATTGTACCGATGCTGCGTAATGACGCGCATCGCCTGATAGAGGAGTGCATGCTTGCCGCCAATGTTTGTGCAGCGGATTTTGTGCGCACGCATGAAAGGGCGGCGCTTTACCGCATACATGAGGGGCCGACGTCGGAAAAACTCGGCGCCTTGCGCGCGTTTTTATCGCTATGCGGCTTGCAACTGGGGGGCGGGGAGCACCCAACCGCTAAAGATTATGCGCAGCTATTGAAAAAAGTCGAACATCGTGACGATAAAGACTTACTGCAAATGGTTTTGTTGCGTTCGTTACAGCGCGCCGAATACAGCAGTGAAGAAAAGGGGCATTTCGGATTATCGTATAAGCATTACGCGCATTTTACTTCGCCGATTCGGCGTTACCCCGATCTTTTGGTGCACCGCGTCATCAAATCGATTTTAGCGGAAACAACGTACAGACCAGGGTGCGGGTCGTGGCGGGATGCCGGTGTGCACTGTTCCGTGACAGAACGGCGTGCCGATGAGGCGTCGCGCGAAGTGGAAACCTGGCTAAAGTGCATTTACATGCAACAGCATCTTGGGGAAGTGATGTATGGCACTGTTTCCGGCGTGACTCATTTTGGTCTGTTTGTGACGCTTGATGGATTGGCGATTGACGGGTTGATTCATATTTCGGAACTGGGCGAAGATTATTTTCATTTCGATGATGTCCGGCACGCGCTGGTTGGGCAGCGTAGCGGCAAGGAATACCGATTGGCGGAGCGGATGAGCGTACAGGTCGTGCGGGCGGATCCAGACAGCGGTAAAATCGATTTTGTGCAGGCCGATAATAAGACTGGGCATAGAGATAAAAACATATCGACAAAAAAACCATCCGGATCACTCAAGAAAAAAGCGGTAAGCAAAAACAGCGCTGAGATAGCGAAGATGAAGATTAATCAGAGAAAGAAGCGTTAATAAGGAATGTCGTTCATGAGTGCAGGCTCCCATTCGCAATTCGATTTGCTTTTTCAGGCGCCGCGAGCATTGCCGGTCAATATTGACGGGTGGCGTGAAGGCTCGGAAGCCGTTGCGGTTCAGGAAATTCGTTCGGTGCCGCCGGTTTACCGTTTGATCGGTGTTGCGAAACCGCAAAATGTTGTTGCGGATATTTTTCAGGCAGGTTTTGATGTTGCCTTGATTCCGCAGGCTCGACGTTTGCGGCAGTTGGCCGTGCTGGCGATGGATATGGACTCGACGCTGATCACGATTGAATGCGTTGATGAAATTGCAGATATGATTGGGATTAAAAAGAAAGTAGCCGAAATTACCGAAAGCGCGATGCGCGGCGATATTGACTTTAAGGAAAGTCTGACAGCACGGGTTTCCTTGTTGAAAGGCATTCCGATCAGTGCATTGGAGGCTGTGTACGATACACGGCTGAATTTATCGCCCGGGGCGGAGGTAATGCTGCGCGGCATGCGCCGTGCCGGCGTGAAAACATTATTGGTATCGGGCGGTTTTACTTTTTTTACCGAACGGCTGAAGAAACGCTTAAATTTGACGCATACGGTGGCCAATGAGCTGGAAGTGCTGAACGGGAGATTGACCGGCCGTATTGTGGGTGATGTCGTTGACGCTGCGGCAAAGGCGCGGGCGTTAAGAGCGATGAAAGAAAAGTATGTGAATGAGAAGCGACCGCTTACCGCGGCAACAGGTGATGGCGCGAACGATTTGCCGATGTTTTCAGTGGTTGATATTTCTTTTGCCTATCATGCCAAACCTGCCGTGCGTGAGCAGGCAACACACGTCATCAACCATTGCGGGCTGGACGCGATACTTCAGTATTTCAATTGATTTTCCTCAATCTGCGGCGCAGCGCGTTGAATTCGTGGCGTGTTTATATCACTTTTGAATATTTCCCCTGGCTGCTGGCTTCACGAAGATGGCGGTCAAACAACATCGCTACGGTACGTACCAGCAGGCGGCCGCGATCCGTGACACGAATGCGATCCGGCGCTATGGTAATTAAGCCGTCTTCGGCAAGCGGCGGCAATTGCGCTTTTTCAATCGCAAAATAATCGTCGAATACAATGTCCCACTGTTTTTCAATGCTTGTGAAAACCAGTTCAAACTGACACATCAATTGCTGGATGACGGCGCGGCGAACAATATCGTCGCGATCCAAAATATAGCCACGCAGGACGGGCAGGGTTTGCGCATCGAGCGCGCCGTAATACTCGTCAAGCGTTTTGACGCTTTGTACGTAAGTCGGTCCGACTTTGCCGATGCCGGAAATACCGAACGCCAGAAGATCGCAATCGGCCCGCGTGGTGTAACCCTGAAAATTGCGATGCAGCGTGCCTTCACGTTGCGCTTTGGCAAGCTCGTCATCCGGTTTGGCAAAGTGATCCATGCCGATATAAACATAACCGGCGTCACTCAATTTTTGGATTGCCAGCGATAAAATTTGCAGCTTCTCTTCCGGTTGCGGTACATCCTCAAGCGCAATACGGCGCTGCGGCTTGGCCATGTGCGGGACGTGCGCGTAATTATAAAGCGCGATCCGATCCGGCGAAACGGAAATCACATGATCCAGCGTTTCGGAAAAACCATCAAGCGTTTGCTTGGGCAAGCCGTAAATCAAATCGGTGTTCACCGAAACAAAGCCGTTGGCGCGCGCGGCACGGATGACTGCCAGTGTTTCCGCTTCGCTTTGGATGCGGTTGATGGCTTTTTGCACATCCTCGTTGAAATCCTGTACGCCGACAGAAATGCGGTTGAAGCCGAGTTTTCCCAATAATGCTACTGTGGTATCGTTTACTTTGCGTGGATCGACCTCAATAGATACTTCGGCATCGTCTGTGAAAGAAAAGTTATTCTTCAGGTGCTTCATCAATGAAGTCATTTCTTCATCGGAAAGAAACGTCGGCGTACCGCCGCCCCAGTGTAATTGTTGCAAAAAACGTTTTTCTCTGGGTTCAATCAGCGAACACGCCAAATCCATTTCCCGCGCCAGATAACGGATGTATTTGGCGCTGCGCCCATGATCTTTGGTAATAATTTTATTGCATGCGCAGTAATAACAAATCGTATTGCAGAAAGGAATATGAACATAAACGGACAGCGGTTCGGGTTTTTCCCGGCGCGCCGCCAAGGCGCGGCGATAGTCCGCCTCGGTAAAATGATTATAAAACCGATCTGCTGTCGGATACGAGGTATAGCGCGGCCCTGATTGGTCGTATTTACGAATCAACGTTTCGTCAAAGCTGACCTGAGGAGAAACGGGGGTAGACATACAAAATCCGATGAGATTACAGATGATTTATTGTAACGCAGATCGGATAGCGAACGGGTGCGCAAGCAGTCTTTTACACCCAAGGCGCGGACGTCAGAGAACCGTCAATCGCCAAACAGACGGCTCCAGAAGCCTTTTTTGGCTTTTTTCCCGGTAGCGCCGAATTTTTTGATCAGAGCTGGGCCGTAGTTGGCGTCTTCACTTTTAATATGTGTGACCAACCAGCGCACCAGTGTGTCATGAAGCTCTTCGGCGATGTCTTCACCAGCGTCAAACCGCTCTTTGTATCGGGCAACGCGCCGAATAAAAAGATCGTGAATGCGTTTGTGCGCGCGCAGATAGGGGTAATTCGCCTCTGCCATCATTTCTTCTTCAAACCCGAAATGCGATTCGGTATATTCAATCGTATCTTCCAGTACGTCCTTCAAGATTGCGCGGTCATGAACATTATCGTGTAACTTGTTGACGTATTCGATAATGCGTTGGTGCTGTTTGTCGATAACATCGACGCCGACGCTTAACTCGTCGGACCATTGCAAACGTGCCATTTTGCCTATTCTCTTTCTTACGGTATAGATTTCAGACTTATTTAAAATAAATCTTTTTTAAGTATAACGTACCTCTTGTGTTTCACAAGGGGGAGAAGGATATGTTAAATATAACAGTTAGTACATGTTGTGTTGCGCACAATTGAATGATACAAACTCGTAAGATTTTTTGCCATCGCATTTAGAGTATGAGGTAACGCTGTATTTCGGGCATCTTCTTTTAGTTTATCTCGAGCAGTCGGCGACGAGATCTGCATCAGCCATGAGGCGAGCGCTGCGCGGTAACCGTTAACATTGAGCGCGTCGATTACCCAGTTTTTTTGGTGGTGCGTTAGCCATTCTGCGGCGCCGCAAGTTGGGCTGGTAAAAAGGGGTAGGCCGCAGGAGAGTGCCTCGATGCAAGCATTGGGAAAAGGATCATAAAGCGTTGGCAGGATAAAAGCATCTGCGGCGCCATAAATTGGGCGAACGTCGGGTACGCTGCCTAAAAAGTGTACACGCCCGGAGACGCCAAGCTCATTGGCATGATGTTTGTAATGTGCGCAATGTTTGTCATGACCGGCAACGACGAGATAAATAGAGGGATGCGCTTGTAATGCCTGCAATGCTGTGAGCAATCCTTTACGTTTAAATCCGGAGCCAACGAATGCCAGCAGAGGGGCGTCTTCCGGGATTTGCCATGCTTGGCGTTGCTGCTTACGGTATCGAAAAGACAGTTCCGGAGAAAAAGCATCGGTATCAATACCGTTGTAAATTACCGCCAGTTTGTGTTCGGAAACACCAAAGCGGCGGGCGATATCGTCACGTACCAATCGGGAATTGCAGATCACGCAACGCAGCGCAGGATGCGCGAACATCCGGCGTTCCATGGCGCAGACAAAACGATGGTAAGGCGTAAAACGCGTGACAAAACGCTGAAGTGGATGTTGCGTTTTGGCGTATTGCTCCAGCCAAGTCGCGTGCACACCGTCGCCGGCACGGAAAATGGCGGCTCCTGGAATGCGTTCGTGGCTTTGCAGAAGCGTGTAATCACCGCGGATATTTTGTACGGCGCGCATGAATGAATAATCGCGCCAGGTGCGCCCCAGATAAAAAGGGTCAAGGCGACGCCATTGCCAGTGTGTCGGTGATTCTGCCGCAGACGGCCAGTCACGCGCAAGCAACGAAATCGAAACCATGTTTTCTTCGGCAAGCGCGTCGAGCGCTCGCGCGACAAAACGCTCCGCGCCACCATACGGGTTGTAGCGCTGCCGCGCAATCGCCAGACGAATCGCGTTATCCGGTCTACTCATGACTTTTCAGCGAGAAAGGGGATGCGCTTCCCGGACAATCGGGATAAGCAATCGAAACGGAAGCAACAGCAACAGCGCCATGACGAGCTTAAACGCAAGATCGCCGAGCGCCAGTGTGAACCAAGGTAACCCGGTGCCGACAAACGCGCAGGTGAAGAATATGGCGGTATCGAGTACAGAAGCAAAGACGGACGCAACCAGCGGCGCTCGCCACCAACTTTGCCGGCGCAGAAGATTGAAGATCGAGATATCGAGCATCTGTGAACAGAGAAAGGCCAATCCGGAAGCCGCAGCGATGCGTACGGGTGAAATCATGGCGGAAACAATGATTGCCAACGCAAAACCGAACCAGGCGACGCGCCGCGCCGCGTGCGGGCCGGCGCGACGGTTGGTCAGTTCTGAAATGAGAAATGCTACGGGATAAGTAAACGCGCCCCATGTCAACCAGTCGTTGATTGTGATTTGCACCAGCCAGTTTGAAGCGACGATGACAACCACCATCGCCAGCATGGCAGGCCACAGACGCCAGAACGGTTGGCGTATAAAATCATGGAGTTGTGAATTCATGGAAAAACATGTTTTTTTGCATTATATAACGCGCAGTTGTGAAAAATAAAAAAACACCGCGAGATTCATCCACAGATTTTGTGGATAACCATGTGCAATGAAACGGCAAAGGACGCCTTATGGTTGTTTGCCGTGATCGCACAAAGTTTGGTCAATTAATTGAAACGGGATTTTGCCGTTGACAAGGAAAAATTTTTCTGCCGACAAAGCATTGCTTGCCCGAAATTTTTTAATCAAAGAACAAGCCGGGGCAATCACTTTTTCTTCTTTTTGATTTTAATCAGGTAACCGCGGCATTTTTTGCTGCCGCAGCGGCAAACATAATCTTCGCGTTCCTTTTTAGTCAGCTTGCCGTCTACGGAAAGCTTGTAGTCGTACGAAATTTCGTCGCCCTTCTTGATTTTTTTGATCGCCTGAATAAAGACGTGTCCATTTTCGTCCTCAAAAGATTCGGCGTTCGGTTTGCACGAATGGTTGATCCAGCGTGCAGCGTTACCTCGGATACCGCCGTCAATCACGCGTCCGTCGGAAAGTTCGAAGAAAAAGGTATGCGCCGGATTATCCGGATCGCTGGGCGGTAACTCAAGCGCTTCTTCCCAGGTCATGCGCTTGCCTTTGTATTCGATAATGGTCGCCCCTTTTTTTATTTTGGTCGCGGCAAAAACACCACGGCCATGAATTGGGGAACTACGCACGACATAAAGTTTGCTTGTTTTTTTCTTTTTGACGGTTTTGCTCATAAAGTGGTAAGACAGAATAATATTGAAATGAGACAATACCACGTTATCAATGTTCATAGTCAAGCGTCGATGGGGCTGAGTCGTTTTTCCGCAAAGATTCTGGATGCATTTGATGCCGGTTGGCAGGTAGTGACGCCGAACAATCGCTTGGCGCGGCAATTGGCGCGTGCCTACGAAATGCGGCAACGCACGCAGTCGCAAAAGATATGGGCGGCTCCCACTGTGTTGCCATGGTCGGCGTTTATCGATGTGCTATGGCAAAGGCTTTCGGATCGCGCCGCTTTACCGTTGCGTATTCGGCAGCAGGCGGCACTTTTGCTTTGGACGCGCATGACGGCGGAAGATCAGGGGCCGGTTTCATTGCTGGCACCGGAACGGGCGGCACGATTGGCGCAGGATGCCTGGCGTTTGCTGCATGAATGGCGCCATGCCGATGAAAAAACGCCTTGGCGGCGCTGGGTTGGCCATGAAACGTATGATGTCCATTGTTTTTGCCGCTGGGCCGAGAAATATCGGCAGTTGCTGCAAGAGAAAAATTTGGTTGACGACGCGCTTGTTCCGGAGTTTCTGGAAACGCATGCATCGCTGTTGGTTGATGAAAATACGCCGCCGCTCCTTCTGGCAGGATTCATCGAGTTGGCACCGGATGTGTTGCGTGTCACGGAGGCACTGCGCGCTGCCGGATTGTGTATTCACACGGGCGATACGCTTGACGCACCTGTTTCGGAAAAGATCAGCCGTTTTGCCGCACGCGAACAGCGCGATGAGTGGCGGCAGGCGTTAAGCTGGGCCTGGCAGCGGCGCGAACAAGGGCAAATGGCGATCATTATTCCCGATCTTGCCCACTGCGTTGACGATGTGCGTCGTTGCGTTGAAGAAATCATTCCGCAAAAATCGTACTGTAATATTTCGCTCGGCGAAACGTTGGATCGCCGAGCGCTGGTGCGCAGCGCGCTCGATCTTTTGCGCTTGTATCATGGGACACTGTCGGTGGGAAAAGTGTCATCATTGCTCCAGTCGCCGTATTTGCCCGGCGATATCCGTTTACAGGCGGCGCGCGCGGGATTGGCGAGAAAATGGTTAAAAGAAGGGCGGCGCGAGCTGTCGTTTACCGATGTCGTCACAAGCTTGCGCGAAGCGGACGGCGCGTTGCATCAATCCTGGAGGGAGGTCGAACGGAAAGCGCGGCGTAAGGAAATGCTGCCGGAGAAAGCGTCGGCGGATATGTGGCCGCGGTATTTATACGAATTCTGGCAGGCGCTCGGCTGGCCGGGTGCGCGTAGCTTGGACAGCGCCGCGCATCAGCTTTTTCAGGAGTGGCGGCAATGTGTGGAATCGCTGATTTTTCTTGACCCGTTGGCAAGCGGATTAAGAGGAGAATTTAAACGCGGCGAAATAATGGATGTCTTAACGCGGCAGGCCGAAACGGAAGTATTCCAGCCGCAGGATCCGGGCGCGTCGATTCATATCATGGGGGCGCTGGAAGCGAGCGGCCTGCCGTTTGACGCATTATGGATCAGTGGGCTTGACGCGCAATCTTGGCCGTCGGCCATTGTGTCGCATCCGTTATTGCCGTTATCTTGGCAGCGTAAACAAGGCATGCGTCGCGCTGACCTAGAGCTTAATCGCCGGTTTTGTGAAACGATGCAAGAGCAATGGTGCCATGCTGCGCCGCAAGTTGTGATGAGTTATGCGCAACAGCTGGAGGGCGAGCTTTCCCTTCCTGCTGCGCTCATGCGCGACTTACCCGCGCATGAGCCGGATTATCCGTTACTGGAAACGCGAGCGGCGCGGACGACATTCAAAACAACGGAGAAAATTGCGGACGATCAGGCGCCGCCGATTGATTGGGGCAATCATATCGCTGCGGAACACATCAGCCATGGCAGCACAGTGATTGGTTATCAGAGCGATTGTCCTTTCAAGGCGTTTTCCTGTGCGCGCTTGCGGATCAACGAATGGCCGCAGGCGGATGACGGGCTCAGCGCTGCCGAACACGGGATATTGGTGCATGCAACGCTGCAACATTTATGGGCGGCATTGAAAACGCAAAAGCAATTGTTGTCGTTAAGCAGTGATGAACTGAACGCGGTTATTGAACAGGCGTATCGGGAAGCGTGTTCCGCGCTGGATGCTCAACGTTGGGCACAATTACCCAAACCGATTGCGGATGTTGCGCGTATGCGCGTGATGACATTGGTTCAAGAATGGTGCGCGCTGGAGAAAGCGCGAACGCCGTTTGTCGTTCGGCAGTTTGAAGAGCGCGTTCAATTGACGCTATCCGGCTTGACTTTTGACCTGAAAATCGACCGTGTTGATCAATTGGTAGGCGATGATCAAAGCGTAAATGTGGCGATTATCGATTATAAAACCGGAAAAGCGGGCACTACTCAAAAATGGTTTGATGAGCGCCCGGCCAATATTCAAATCGGGCTTTACGCGTTGGCGTTACAGCAGGAGGAACCGTCATTATCGATTGCCGCATTGGCTTACGCGCAGGTTCGCAGCGGAGAAATGCAATGGGTCGGCGCACAGGAGCATGACGATATTCCCGGTCTGACCAATATTGATTCGTTTAACATGGGCAGCTTGAGACAGGCACAGGAAAGATGGCAAATGATTTTTACTTCGTTAACGGAGGCATTTGTGCGCGGCGACGCGCGTGTTGCGCCGCGAGAAAAGAAGGTATGCCAATATTGCCATGTACAACCGTTTTGCCGCATCAAAACGGTTCGCGATTTTGATGGAGAGGAAAATGACGAGGTGTAGCGTTTTACCCGATAACGACTCTCTTCGTCTTGAAGACGAGCGGGCGCGCCGGGAGGCGCTCGACGTCACACGCTCGTTGCTGGTGCAGGCGCCCGCAGGCTCGGGGAAAACCGGCTTGTTGATTCAGCGTTATCTCGCGTTGCTGGCGTGTGTACAAAAGCCGGAACATATTCTAGCGATGACGTTNNAATGCGATGACGTTTACCCGCAAAGCTGCCGGTGAAATGCGGATGCGGGTACTTAATACGTTACGTGACGCGCAAGCACAAAAGCCGGTGTCGTCCGATTATGAAAAGCAGACGCGGCAACTGGCATTGGCGGCATTGGCGCAGGACCAAAGAATGGGTTGGCGTTTGCTCGACCAGCCGTCGCGCATGAATGTGCTGACCATGGACGCATTCTGCATGCGTTTATTGAAGCAAACGCCGATACTCAATCGCTGGGGTGCGTTTCCGCAGATCGATCCGCTGCCGCATTTGCGGCTGGCGGCGCTGATGCGTGAAGCGCTGCAAGAGGCTGATGATGGCGAACAGGAGGCGTGGCGTGTGGTGCTCGAGTCAGTGGATAACCGGACGGAAACGCTGACGGAGAATCTTGCCCGGCTGCTGGAAAAATGTGAGCAGTGGCTGCCGATTTTTTATCGGCAAAAACCTGAAATTTTTCGTCGGTTATTGGAGAGTTCACTAAAAGAGGAAGTCACACAGGTGCTGCAACGGGCGCGCGATACACTGCTGCCCGTCAGTGTGGCATTACCGTCACTCATGCGTTTTGCGGCAGAACAGTTGCAGGCGATTTCGGCGGACGGAAAGCAGGATCCAAAGGCGCTTGCCGATGCTTTGCTGGTTGGCGCCGCGCATGGCGGGTTTCCTCCGGCCAGCCCGGAATATTTGCCCGATTGGCAAATCATTGTTTCTTGGTTATTGACCAAGCAGGGGACGCCGCGCGCGCGGCTGACTAAAAATGACGGCTTCCCGTCCGGCAAGGCGGAAAAACCGTATAAAGACGCGATGATGGAATTTTTAAGCGCGCTTGACGAATCTGCTGTGGCGCATCTTAGTCACGTTGCCGTTTTGCCGCGCGTGCAATATCGCGAAGAAGAATGGCAATACATCGAATCGATATTATTTATTTTATTGCGCTTGTATGCGCGTTTTCAACTGATGTGCGCGCGTGATGGCGTGACCACTTTTACGGAAGTGCAATTGGCGGCATTGGCCGCGTTATCGAGTGCGGACGATGACTTGCTCCCAAGCGAGCTTTTATTGAAGCTTGATATGCAGGTTGAACATCTTCTGATTGATGAATTTCAGGATACTTCCGTTACCCAGGAAAAGTTGATCGAAATACTGACTTCCGGCTGGCAAGAAAACGATGGGCGAACGCTGTTTGCAGTCGGGGATCCGATGCAGTCCATTTATCGCTTTCGGCAGGCTGAGGTTGGTATTTTTTTGCGGGCGCAACGAGAAAAGCGGATTGGGCAGATACCGGTATCGTTATTGTCATTGACACGCAATTTTCGTGCGCAGGCGCAATTGGTCCATTGGTGTAACCGGGTTTTCCCAGAGGTTTTTCCGTGTGAGGATGATATTTTGCGCGGCGCCGTCACTTTTAAACCGTCGGCGCCGGAACGCAACGCGTCTGAAGAAACCGCAGTATTGCGGTTATTTGCCGATGAGCGCGAGGAGGCGCGAGCGGTGATTGCCTGTATTCGGCAATGTCAGGCGAAGGACTTGGGCAGCATTGCGATACTGGTACGGGGGCGAGCGCATTTGCGGGCAATTCTTCCGGAGCTGCGTCATGCCGGTATTCGCTTTACTTCGGTGAAACTTGATAAATTGGGCATGAATTGCGCGGTTGACGATTTGAGCATGCTGATGCGGACATTGTTGCAGCCGAACGATGAGCTGGCGTGGATGTCGGTGTTACGTGCCCCATGGTGCGGTTTGCTGTTGGCGGATTTCGTCGCATTGTCGCGCGCGCGCGTGGTTACAGGGGAAAACAGCGTTGAGATAAAACGAAGCTGGTTTGAAGTATTGAATGATACACAACATCACGCAATACTCAGCGAAAGCGGGCAAAAGCGGTTATCGATGCTGATGCAATCCTGGCGCGTCGGTTACGATGATGTACATACGGAAAGCGTTGCTGCGCGTGTTTACAATTTATGGCTGCGTTTGCACGGACCATCTTTCCTTGAACAAAAGGAAGAAGCGGTTTTTGTCGAAGCGTTCTTTGATGCGGTTCGCCTTTATGAACAGCATGGCGATATCACCGACTGGCCTATGTTCAAACAGTATCTGGCAGATACCTTTCTGAACGACCAGCGGCAGGCGGATGAGCCGCATGAGACGGTTAAAATCATGACTGTGCATGAGGCCAAAGGACTGGAGTTTGATGCGGTGATTGTTTCCGGCCTGGCGAAAACAATAGGTCGGGACAAAACGCCGTTATTGCGTTGGCGGCAGCGCACAGAAGGATTGTTGTTAGCGGCGCGCGACTTAAAAACGTCCGATGAAACGGCATCGATGAGCCGTTATCTGAAAACCTTGGCGGATGAAGAAGAAATATGCGAGTTAACGCGTTTAATGTACGTTGCGGCGACAAGAGCGCGTGAGCAACTATTGTTGACGGCAACATTGAAGGCTGAAGAAAAAGAAATAGAAGGAAAAACGACGTTGCAATGGAAGGCCGCGCCGCAGCGCACCATGTTGTCATTGTGGTGGACGGCTTTGAACAAAACGCAACCCATTCCGTCGCCGATACCCGCGGATTTACCGACGCCTTGGGAGAACGATATCGAGACGGCGTTGCCGCTGCTGCGAGTTACCGATGAAGCACTGGCGACGGATATCGATGCTGCCGCCGAAAAAAAGCATACGTATTTTCGGCAACCGTCTTTATCGTTCGATTCGGATCGTTTTGTTTTAAAACAAGTTGGCGTTTTTGTGCATCGCCGCTTGGCGAATATCGGTATTCCGAACGGGGACTTATTATTCGACTGGGCCGAATTGGAGGACAAATCGGGTGCGCCGTTGTTTGCACAAGCGCTGGCCGAGTTGGGCATTCCGAAAACGCATATTGCGCGCGCGTCAGCGCGTGCTGTGCTGGCGATGCGACGGATTGCCCACGACCCGTTCGCGCAATGGTTACTCAGCCCAGAGCGGGGAGAGGCGCGCAATGAGTGGGCGTTGCAGGTAGCGCAAGACATCGATGGCTTGGATGATTTGGTCGGCACGCAGCTTCGTATCGACCGCACATTTATCGATCAAGGCACGCGCTGGATCGTGGATTATAAAGTAGCTGACACGGTAGAAACAAATGATATCGAGGCGTGGCTTGAGTCGCAGGCGGTTCATTATCATGAGCAAATGAGACGTTACGCGTTGCTTTTCAAAGCATTTGACGCAAGGCCGTCAAGAACAATTTTGTATTTTCCGTTGTTGCAGCGCTATCGGGAAGTTATGGTTGCTGACGGCTAATCATCCATAAAAATTTTCATTGGTTTTTGGTATGTCGCGATAGCCATTTGAATTTCATTTGGTTTATCAGAAGGAAAGCGCCCGCAAGTAACATAACGACCAAAAGTATTGCCGACGACACCAAAAGCTTTTGTTTACGGTAATAGATCTTTTGTTTTTCAATAAGTCGCATCCATTCTTGAAAAGAATCATCGTGCCATGGGGAAAATTGTTTATTGTTAATACTCCACAAACCGGGGTTGGCAAGGTCTGTTGCTGCCAGGCGGCCTTTCCATGATGTAATTGCAGTGATATCGCTATTTTCAGGCATGGCCAAAGGTTCCGGCTTTGTCCAGTCTTCATCGAACAACACAATATCTGCATCGCGCATACCGTTGCGGGCGAGAAGAACTGCCCATCGGCCGTCATTAAGTTGCGCGATATCCATAGGCCAAACTCGTCCTTTGCGTACATTCGGTAGCGCTTTTGCTCTTCCCTCAGGCACGCTTCGCTTGATGAAGCGATTGATTTTCCCACCAGTACATTCTTTCCCTGAGGAATCAGGGCGCGACTTCACCATCAGGTATTCTTCTTTTTCGTACAACTTTCCATCGATAAAATCGAAAGCAATCACACGATTTAGATTGGCGTCGGTCATATAAAAACGCCCATCCCGGCCAAAAACACCACTATTAGGGAAGCAAAACCGGTGATCGGGTTTGGCGAGCATCTGCCGTTGTTGCCCATCGCGCGTAAAAACACGAATACGGTCCTCATTTGGCTCTATCGTGATCAGGTATTGCCCATCTGTACTGACGGTCAAACCAAGCGAGGTGGCAAGCGGCGGGTTTGCAAGAATGTACGACGGTGAACATTCATTTTCATGGCACGTCAAAAGTTTTTTTGATTTACGATCCATGATGTAGTAACGGTCATGATCGGCAAAGGCAACTGCGCGATAATCGAGATGTGGGTTGTGGTATTTGCTCATCAAATCGCCTTGCTCGTTAAAGAGCAGTATGGTCGAGCTGTTAAAAGCCAGCAGTTTGTCGGGCGATGCTTGGGCGATACCGATAGGGCCGGTCGGCGCAATATCGGTAACGTGATAAAAAGCATACAAGCACTGGCAACGAGCAAAACACCCACCAAAGTCAATAAAGGGGTTTCCCACTTATATTTGAGGGTAAGCTCTTGCTTTTGTTGGAAATAAGTCGATAAGTCATTAAAGAGATTTCTCGTTTCTTTGGGCGAAAGCGACATGCCTTTTATTGCGATAAGGAAGGCACGGCTGCTCGGAAGGGTCAATTCGATCAGCGTGGCAAAACGTGACGCGAAAGCGCCAAGCCTGATTTTACGAATTTGGCACTGTTCCGGAGATAAGGCCAGTTCCACGTCATCTTGACGAGGGGCACCGCCGATAACGACACGTAGCTGGTTCTGTGCACAAGCAAGATAAACGAACTTCTTCTGTATTTCTTTATTGATTGTGAGTAAAGAAAGCCGGTTCGATGGCAACCATAAAACGCGGTATTTTTTAGTATTGCCAAGAAAGTGTCCGTGCTTACGGAGAAGTTCTTTCTGCTTTTTTCTCTGATCGGAAGCAATGGCAATGAGCAGGAAACTAATCGCGATAATGGGCAGCAACGATAAAAAGAGAGAAAACAGCGACATGGCGTTCCGTGATGATTAATTACTTAACAGGCATAATGATTATACGGGAGATAAAAAAAGCGCGGCATAAAAACCACGCTTTTTTACAAGACCGAGATAATTTTTATTTTTTTTCCAATACGGGCATCTCGTGCGTGGTTCCCGCTTGTGTTGCCGTTGCCACAACCGGTGTTGCGGTAACGTCCGCGGAAGCCTGATTGTTGTTTGCCGGAACGATGAGCGGCACAATCATCAGCGCGACGATATTAATGATTTTGATCAGCGGATTGACCGCAGGTCCGGCGGTGTCTTTATACGGATCGCCGACGGTGTCGCCGGTGACCGCCGCTTTGTGCGCATCGGAACCTTTGCCGCCGAAATTACCGTCCTCAATATACTTTTTGGCGTTATCCCAAGCGCCGCCGCCGGTAGTCATCGAGATCGCGACAAAAATGCCAGTGATGATGGTGCCCATCAACATGCCGCCGAGCGCTTTCGGGCCAAGGCAGACGCCGACCAGTACAGGAACCAATACAGGCAACAGGGACGGGATAATCATTTCTTTGATCGCGGCTTTGGTCAGCATGTCCACNNTTGATTTCGCGAAATTGGCGACGGACTTCGACAACGACCGAACCGGCAGCGCGGCCGACCGCTTCCATCGCCATTGAGCCGAATAAATAAGGAATCAGGCCGCCGATGAAGAGGCCGACAATCACCATATGGTCGGACAAATCAAAGGAAAGATTTAAGCCGTAGCTCGATAAAGCGTGCGTGTAATCGGAAAACAGAACCAGCGCGGCAAGGCCGGCGGAACCAATTGCATAGCCTTTGGTGACGGCTTTGGTGGTATTGCCGACCGCATCAAGCGGGTCGGTAACGGCGCGCNNACCGCCGGCGTTGTCGGTGATCGGCCCATAAGCGTCGAGTGCGACGATAATACCGGTCATCGACAGCATTGCGGTTGCCGCCACGGCGATTCCGAACAAGCCAGCCAACGCGTAAGCGCCGAGAATTGATGCACACACCGCGAGTACCGGCCATGCGGTTGCCTTCATGGAGATGCCGAGGCCGGCAATGATGTTGGTGGCGTGGCCGGTCGTCGATGCTTCGGCGACGTGTTTGACCGGTTTGTAATCGGTGCCGGTGTAGTATTCGGTAATGACAACCATTGCCGCCGTTAACGCCAAGCCGATCAACGATGAGGCAAAGATTCGGCACCAAGTCAGGTCAGGGTAATGCGTATTGATATCGGCAAACATGAGCCGGGTGATTACCGCAAAGCCGATCGCGGCGAGAATGCCGGCCACGATGAGCCCTTTATACAGCGCTTTCATGATTTTGTTATCACCGGTTTTCACGAAGAAGCAGCCGATAATTGAGGCGACGATGGAAAGTCCGCCCAATGCCAACGGATAAGTGACTGTCGTTTCGGCAATCGCGGGCAACATCAACGCGCCGAGCAACATGGTGGCGACGATGGTTACCGCATAGGTTTCGAAAAGGTCGGCGGCCATACCGGCGCAGTCACCGACGTTATCGCCGACGTTATCGGCAATCACTGCGGGGTTGCGCGGATCGTCTTCGGGGATACCGGCTTCAACTTTACCGACAAGATCAGCGCCGACGTCCGCGCCTTTGGTAAAAATGCCGCCACCCAGACGGGCAAAGATCGAGATCAGCGAACCGCCGAAAGCGAGACCGACCAACGGCTGAATGGTATGGTGCAAATCGCGCGAAGCGTCCGGCGCCATGGCCAGCAAGATGCAATAAAAACCGGCAACGCCCAGTAGGCCAAGGCCGACCACCAGCAAACCGGTGATTGCACCGCCGCGGAACGCAATATCAAGCGCTGGGGCGATGCCGCCGCGCGCCGCTTCGGCGGTGCGCACATTGGCTCGTACGGAAACGTTCATACCGATATAGCCCGCCGCGCCGGAAAGCACAGCGCCGATCAGAAAACCAAACGCGGTCAGCCAGTTCAACGCGATGCCGATGATAATGAATAATACTGCGCCGACGATACCGATGGTCAGATATTGGCGATTCAAATATGCTTTTGCGCCGGCCTGAATCGCGCCGGCGATTTCACGCATGCGTTCGTTACCGTCAGATTTTTTGTTGATCCAAGCAATGGATGCGGCACCGTAAACCAGCGCCAGAACGGCGCAGCCAAGCGCCAAAGCGAGTCCTAGAGACATAACCGTATATTCCCAAAAACTAATTTTCAGGCATCAAGAACGCTTTATGTTCGGACCGAATGCGGTGTCGTTAAAACGTTCGCAGTGCCTATCCATAACCCCACCAGACGGCGAGGCGCTCAATATGTTGCCGTTTGGGCAAATGTAACTGCGCTCATAAGGCGGCAAACGCGCTATTCTCCGTTTCTTTGCCGTGCTTGTCGAGCGTTTGCGATAGAAAATACGATTTTTCGTAATTTATGCGGAAAGAACGGAGGAAATGAGACGCTATGCAATAAGGGTTTTCGGGGCCAGTACCAGATGGCGCAGTTCTTCTTCGGTGGGCGGGTGCAATGGGTCGAAAGAAAGATAATTGGCGCCGGCCGTTTTCAAAGCTGCTTGCTTGGCTTTATGCAGGCGCATGCGGTCAGTGTCTGTGACAATGGCAGGGTCTTCAAGATCAACGATGGCGATGATGACCATGTCGCCATCACAAATGACAAAGCTGACGTCGAGGAAGGCGATGCGGCGAAACGCTTCGATACGCATTTCATCACCTTCTATGCCCGCAAGTTGTAATAAATCGATCATGCGGACACGCGCCAGCACTTCATGCTGAGGAAAGGCATGTTTTAAATATTGGTACGCGATTGTTTCCAGTTTGCTCAAAAAACGCGGGCGCATCATATAAAAACCGGGCTGTTCCGCCGAAGATAATAAACGCGTGGTTTCTCCCTCGGTCCAGCCGGGCAGTGATACGGTGTCTGCGCCGATCATGGCCCGAAATTTTTTTGCCTGCTTGTCGCGCCGGATAAAGCCGGTGATAACGATTACGGCAAAAACGATCAATAGAAAAGTAAACAGCCAAACACCATTTCCCGGATTATCCATAATTTATTGACGTTGCTTTTATCTCGTTTGTTGATTCAACCTGGAATATTTTTCGATTTTTTGGAAAAAACGAAAAACCTCTTCTATATATTACATGAAATCAATACAATACACATTTCGTTTATCAGGTGTCTGTCGCCGATGAGGTACAGATGAAACGGGAATACGGTGTGTTTGCAACAGCAGATAATTCCGTAGCTGCCCCCGCAACGGTAATTCGGTGTGGGCGATTCAAGAAGCCACTGTTTAATCAATAAATGGGAAGGCGAATCGTCAAATCCGATAAGCCCGGAGACCGGCCTGATGAAATGATGGTCAATACGCGGAGGGCGTTGATGGCGAATCGGAATTTCCGGCAGCGTGGGCGCTGCCGCGCTGTTTCGTACGCTCTCCTAAAAAGAACTATTGGAAAGGGAGAGTATGAATCTGTATCATCAATATGCTTGGTTGCTGGCACTGATTGCTGCAGTGCCTTCACCGCTTTTTGCGCAGCAGAGCGCCGGTTTTCTGCCGGAGATTGTCGTCACCGCGACGCGCAACGAAATACCGTTTGAAGATGCGCTCGCCGATGTGACCGTGATCGATGAGGATCGTATCGAAAAAAGCGGCGCTGCCAGCCTGGGAGAGTTGCTGCGTCGTCAACCTGGCGTTGAGATTGTTCATAACGGCGGCACAGCGGCGATGACCAGCGCTTTCGTACGCGGCAGTAACAGCGGCCATGTGGTGGTTTTGATCGATGGTGTGCGTACGGCATCGGTTTCAACAGGCGCCACGTCATTGGAGATGATTCCGCTTGAGCAAATCAGCCGCATTGAAATTGTACGTGGCGCGGCTTCATCGTTGTATGGCGCGGATGCGGTTGGCGGTATTATCCAGATTTTCACCAAACGCGGCGATGGCGTTCCGCTATCACTGTCCGGCGAAGTCGCGTGTGGTACGGATCGCACTTGCCGCAGCAATGGGCAGGCTTCCGGTGAAAGCGGGCCATTGCGCTGGTCGTTCGGCTTGGGCAACGAGCATAGTGATGGTTTTAATGCGATTGTTAACCCCAATCATTACAGTTACCAACCGGATCGCGATGGTTACCAGAAAAATCATCAGCGTGCCGCATTTGAGTTAAAGGTACACGATGACCACCGCTTGAATGTTTCTTTTTTTCGTAGCGACATTAATGCGCAAATTGATTCCGGCTCGAATGATGATGAGCGGACAAAAACGGTGTACGCGCAGGGGCAATTGGGTGGCGAGCATCGTGTTGCCGGGCTTTGGACAGCGCGTTGGCAGTATGCTGATATGCATAACGATTCGGAAACGCGAGGTTGGGGCGACATTTATCACTACAAAACACGAGAAAAGCAATATTCGTTTCAGAATGATGTTAATGTCAATCTGGGCCCGTTAAGCGGGACTTTATTGGCGGCATTTGAACACCGCCAGGAAAGATTGGTCAGCAGTACTGAATTTGATCGCGATCGACGCGACACCAATGCGTTGATCGGCGGTTATCGCTGGCAGCGCGATCAACACGCGTTGCAGTTATCAACGCGTTACGACCATTCATCGCAATACCAGGGCGAAACCACGTGGGGCGTAAACTATGGTTACGCGTTTGCGCCGAACTGGAAAGTAGTGGTTGGTACGGGCAGCGCGTTTAAAGCGCCGTCGTTTAACGATCTTTATTTTCCCGGTTACGCCAACCCGGATTTGGCGCCTGAGAAAGCGCGCAATGTCGAGCTGGGTGTTCGTCAATTGTTGCGGCGCGGCTCTCTTGCCGGAGAAAGGCGGTTGACAGCGTGGGAAAACCGTGTCAGCAATCTGATTGCGTATACCTGCAACGGCGAATATGTTTGCCGCCCGGAAAATGTCAACAATGCCCGTTTGCATGGCATTACGTTAAGCGGCGACTTTGACTGGTCTGATTATGGCGTGGCGTTTTCTTTCGACTGGCAATCGCCGAAAGATCGCGATACGGGACGTTTGCTGGCGCGCCGCGCGAAAACGCATGGCAGCATTACGTTCAGTCGCCGGTTTGGGGCGTTTTATGGCGCGATTAATGTTCTGGGCAGCGGCTATCGTTATGATGACGCGGCGAACACTACGCGGCTCGGCGGTTATGGTGTGGTCAATCTGTCTGCCGAATGGACAACACCGCTGTCGCAGCAGGCATCGCTGACCTGGTTTGCCCATATCGATAATCTGCTCGATAAGGATTACGCGCTTGCTGCCGATTATGCAACGGGCGGACTGCAGATGATGGTTGGCGTGCGCGGTAAATTCAACTGATGGCCGGGCATGTGTACAATGGATTTCATGCCGGGAATTTTTTGTTTTTTTGTATCTTGTGCGAAGGCTGTTCCGTAAAAATAACTTTGAGAAAGGCTTGAAAGAACCATGAACAGAATAAATCTTGTTTGCCTTGGTGTTCGCGACATGGAAAAATCTTTGGCGTTTTATAAAAACATAGGGTTCAAAACCTATGTTAAGGAAAATAATCCGCCGATCGTCTTTTTCGATAACCAAGGGAGCAAACTGGAACTTTATCCCATAGAAAAGCTTGCCGAAGATATCAATGCCGATCATTCGCCCGAGGTTTGCCGGGCGGGATTTTGCGGCATTACTTTGGCCTGTAATATGAAATCGGAGCGGGAGGTTGACGATTTAATGAGTACGGTTGCCAATCATGGCGGCACGGTGGTTAAAAAACCGGGACATGTTTTTTGGGGCGGTTACAGTGGCTATTTTCAGGATCCGGACGGTTATTATTGGGAAATTGCCTATGGTTCCGTTTGGGAGTTTGATGAAAAGGATATGCTGATTATTCATGAATAAATCATTGCTGAATGATTGCTCGTAATGGGTATGCGAAACGTGGTTGTCCGGTTGAAATTTTTATGGTGTGAGGCACGTTATTTTCTGATTGCATATTCAGGATTACGAAAAAACATGGTTTTGAAATGTGCCGGGCAAAAGGTGGCGGCCAGTATTGCATCCGTTATCTTGTTGCTGTCGTCTCATCATGTGGTTGCGCAAACAGCGGCCGTCGACAGCACGGGGGCGCGGATTACCTTAACGCAAGCGGCGAAACGCATTGTCACTTTGTCGCCACACGCAACCGAGTTGGTTGTTGCAGCGGGCGCGCTTGATGCGATCGTCGCCGTATCCGAATATTCCGATACGCCGGATCAAGTGAAATCGTTGCCGGTGGTAGGCAATGCCTCGGCGTTGGATTATGAAAGAATTGTCGCGTTGCGACCGGATTTGATCGTAGCCCCCTCTTATGTGCAATCCGCCCAACGTGCCTTATTAAAGAATTACCCGTTATTTATTGTCGATGCTAAAACGCCGGAGGCGATTGCTGACGAAATTGTTGCTTTGGGCGCGTTAACGGGTCATGAAACGATTGCCGCCCAAGAGGCGTCGCGGTTACGGTTACGGCTGAATGCTTTACGCGCGCAGCGCGGTGGAAAACACGTCCGCGTGTTTTACTTGGTCTGGAATGAACCGATTTATACGGTCGGCGGGGCATCGCTTATCAATCAGGCGATTCGGTTTTGCGGTGCGACAAATATTTTTTCGGAAATGCCGGCAGCTTTTCCGGTTGTCTCCCGGGAAGCGGTCATTCAGGCAGCGCCGGAGTTGATGATTTTGGGCGCTTCGGAAAAAAACTTTGAGGTATGGCGTCAAGATTGGCTGCGCTGGACACAAATTCCCGCGACGGAAAAACAAAGTATCGTTCGTGTTGATCCCGATTTATTGCATCGCCCGGGGCCGCGCTTTATCGACGGGATGGAGACGCTGTGCCGGACGATTGCGCAAGCGAAGGCACAAAAGTTTTGACGCCTTTTTTTTCCAGCGCGATCATCGGCGTATGAAAAAGTTGGGAGAGCGCGGCCTCGGAGAGTAATTGGGCAGCATCACCCCATTGGCTTTCTTTCCCATTAAGCAGTATCACATGATCGGCGTAACGCGTTGCCAGGTGCGGCTCATGCAATACCATGAGTAGCGCCGCGCACTGTTTTTTGACATGCGCGCAAACGGCGTCGAGCGCTGTAATTTGTTGCCCTGGATCGAGGTGAACCGCGGGTTCGTCCAGCAAATACAATTGCGGTTGCTGTGTCAGCATTGCCGCCAGCGCGACGCGCTGGCGTTCGCCGGCGGATAAAGTGCGGACATCGCGTTCGCGCAATGCTTCCAGACCAAACAAGGCAAGCGCTTCGCACGTTAACGCGTAATCTTCTTCGTTTTCCCACTGCCACGTCGGGAAATGCGGATGACGCCCGGCGAGCACAGCATCGAATACCGTTAAGCTGAAGGCGTCAAACGGCAGCGCGGAAAAAAAAGCGCGCAATTTTGCTTGTGCGTGCAACGATATATGCGCGATATTTTGATCGGCCAGTAATATTTCGCCGCGGTAGTTTGGCAAAAGGCCGGCAAGGCAAGAAAGTAAAGTGGTTTTTCCGGTGCCGTTTGGGCCGAGTATTGCCCAGCATTCGCCACGGCGTACCTGAAACGACAGGTCGCAAAATAATTCGTGCCGGTGACGGGCGAAGCCCAATCGGCGAACATCAAGCAATATTTCGGGCATTATGCTCGCCTCAATAAAAGCAGAAAGATTGGTACGCCAATCAGTGCGGTAAGTACGCCGGTCGGCAACATGTAAGGCGCGGCGATCGTGCGTGCCAATACGTCAGCAAACATTAAAAATGCGCCGCCGCCCAATGCGCATGCAGGCAACAAGATGCGTTGATCGTTGCCAAGCATCAGACGCAGCGCATGAGGGACGATCAGGCCAATGAAAGGCAAACAACCCGCGGTTACCACGGAAGCGGCAGTGGCAAGCGCGGCGAGCAGATAAAGCATCATCTGTGTCCGTTTCACGGGGACGCCGAGCGTTTCGGCGTATTGGCTGCCTTGGACAAGGCGATTTAAGTGCCTTGCTTGTGGCCAGATCAATGAAAGCGTAAACGCCAGCACGGCAAGAGCCGGCCAATAAACGCGGGCATTCGATAAGTCGCCCATCAGCCAGGTCAACGCGCCACGGAGTTGTGCATCGGGTGCCAAGGTCAGCAATAAAACAATGAGTGCGCCCCAGCCGGCGGCGATGACAACGCCTGTTAACAACAGGCGGGGCATGATGCCGATGGCCAGCGCAGGCTCTGTTTTCCCGAAACCGAATTGGCCAAAACCGAATGCGCCAAACCAGACGAGAAATGTGGAAAGCAATGCGCCGGTTAATGCCAGCGGCGCTTGTAAAATGGGCGTTGCCAACAGTAAAGCGCATAACGCGCCTACCGCAGCGCCGCCGGAAACACCGAGTACATACGGGTCTGCCAATGGGTTACGCAACAACAGTTGCATCATGGCGCCGGCAAGTGCCAGTAATCCGCCGCAGGCAAACGCGGCCAAAGCTCGCGGCAGGCGCAAATCAAGGACGATGGCCGCATGCTCGCCGGACGCTCCGTTAAGCGCAGAGATAATTTGCGTGAGCGGAATCGAGACGCTGCCGGACAACAAAGACAACCCCAGCGTCGCCAACGCACACAGCGACAGCAAAATCAGGATAAGGAAATAACGCCGTTGGCGGATACGATACAAATTTTGCGACATGAGGGCATTATACGGAAAAGCCGGAAAGGGAAACGGCATCATCAAAAGATGCGCTTTATAATACCGGCTCGATTTCGTAAACCGACGACACCGCTTCATGAACAAAGCTTTTACCCGCGAAGACGACGATACCGATGCCGACGATCTTCCCGAGAAAAATGATGCCTTGGGTGAACGCCCGAATTACATAACGCCCACTGGTTTTGCGCGGCTGAAGGCGGAGCTTGATCATTTGAATCTCAAAGAGCGTCCGGCGCTGGTGGCGACAGTGGCGTGGGCGGCAGGCAATGGCGATCGTTCGGAGAACGGGGATTATATTTATGGGAAAAAACGTTTGCGGGAGATTGATCGGCGTATCCGTTTTCTGGTGAAGCGGCTCGATAGCGCGGTGGTTGTCGATCCGGCGGAGCGCCGTGAAAGAGAAAGTTACGTTTATTTTGGCGCGACGGTGGATATCGTTAATGAGAATGGTGAGAAAAGAACGGTGACAATTGTTGGTGTCGATGAGTTCAATCCGGCGCAAGGGTATATCAGCTGGGTTTCACCGATGGCAAAAGCGCTGCTGCGTGCGCGTGTCGGCGATACCGTGGTGTTAAGGACACCGGCTGGCGATGAGGAAATTGAAATCACGGATATTCGTTATGAACCTGTCACGTTTATTCGGGAATCTGGTCATGCCGACGAAAAAAGCAAGAAGAAAGATTGACGTTGTCGCTTGTGCCGAGTACTCTTTCCCACACAAACATGGTTTATAGCGCGGTGTGTATCAGGTGTATCGATGAACACGGAACTTCGAATCTTTGAAAAGAAACTGATAACGTTATTGGAGCACACCAAGGCGTTGCGCATGGCCAATGAAGTGCTGAAAAAAGAAGTGGAGCGGTTGCGTGATGAAAATCAGTCGCTCGCATTGCGTACCGAATCCGCGGTCGCACATATTGAGGCGCTCATGCAACGGTTGTCGGAAGCGGGGGCGGGTGAATGAAGCAAGACAATCGTTCTTTGGCGCTTGATGTTCATATTCTCGGGCGCGTGTACAAAGTGGCATGTCAGGAAAGCGAGCGCAAGGCACTGTTGGAGGCGGTGTCGTTGCTTGACGGCAACATGCGAAAGATTCATGAAAGCAATAAATCAATAGGCGTTGAGCGCGTGGCGGTGATTGCCGCGCTGAATTTGGCAAATGAGTTATTGCAGTCGCGTAAAGACACCGAACGGGCGCAACAAATCGCCAATGCCAAGCCGGACGATATGGTGTATCTGCAGCATCGCTTGCGTGATTTTAGCCAGACCATTGATCAAGTCCTCAACGACATGTAATTATTTTCCGTTGCGCGCCAATTAGCGATTGCGTTTCTCAAGAAAAAAGCGCACGATAACGTTATTCCCTGCGGTGCTCGTGACAGCCATATATTCTTTGAACCAATGCTTTATAGCTAGGTTGCCGACTTCGGAGACTGGTGTTTGTGTTCACACAGAACGCATCTGAAGGTCTCGTCAAGCAGCCGTCTTGGACTCAGGTTCCAAGATGAGGCTAGACGGCACAGGCGGGGATCTAATTCAGCTGCGTTGACTCAGTTACAGTGCCGCCAAAATATTTAATGCCGCCTTTTTAAATTAAAAGGCGGTTTTTTATGGGTTGTTGCGAACCGCGATGAGTTATTTTTATAGAGAGTTAAAACATGTATTACGGAATGGTCAATTCGAGCGCGGCAGAGCCAAGCATATATTATCGGGACTATTGAAGAATTGCGTCGGCTTTGCATTTTGGTAAGGCGCAAAAAAACACTGATGTGTCTGGGGATTTGCGCGCTCGGCAAAAAGCGGGCATCCATGTTATTTCTGAAATGTGATAACCGGCTTTTGATGATGCTGGTTATCGAAGAAGAGCGGCGGCGGATCAACATGATGCGCAAAAAGCAAGTATGATCAACGCGGTAAATAACTTCGGAAAAATAAAATGGAGATGGTTTATATTTTTGGCGGGCTATTGCTTTTGGGCTGCTTCGCCGGATTTCTCGCCGGTCTTTTAGGCATTGGCGGCGGCTTGTTGACCGTTCCGTTTTTGACGATGATCCTCTCGTATTTTATGCCGTCAAATGAACACTTGGTGCATATGGCGATCGGTACGGCGGCGGCAACAATCGTTTTCACGTCGTTTGCGTCGTTGCGTGCGCATTATAAGCATGGCGCGATTCTTTGGCCGGTGTGGCGTGGCATTGTTCCGGGTCTGTTGATCGGTGGGTTGCTTGGTGCGCAGATCGCCGGTTTTTTACCGATGTTGCCGCTGGCCATTGTTTTTGCGGTCTTTAGCATTTTCTCAGCCACCCAAATGTTGCTTGGCAGAACGCCGAAAGCAAGCCGCCAATTGCCGGGCGTCCCCGGCCTTTTAGGCGCAGGTGGTTTCATCGGCACTGTTTCCGGGCTGATTGGTGCCGGCGGCGGCTTTTTGTCCGTGCCTTATTTCATCTGGTGTAATGTCCCGGTGCGCAATGCGGTGGCGACTTCGGCGGCAATGGGTTTTCCGATTGCTGCGGCCAGCACGCTCGGTTTTATCATCGCCGGTTTTCATGCGGAAGGGCGTCCGGAGTTTTCTTTGGGGTATGTCTATCTTCCCGCGATGGTTGCAATTGTGACGACCAGCATGATTTTTGCGCCGCTTGGCGCGCGCGCTGCGCATCGTTGGCCGGTGATGACGATTCGCCGTTGTTTTGCTTGCCTGCTTTATTGTTTGGGCGTGTATATGGTGTGGAAAGTGTTGTAAAAAAGGCCGGCCAGTATGTTGTTAAAGAGTTTTTATTATTTCCCCGACATTTCTATTTGCGTAAATTCGCAGGCAGCGGTTGGATACGCTATCCGCTATAATCAACCGGATTGCGCCCCTTCTTTCTTGGGTACAGTGCATTTTTAACATGTTTTTCTAGATCGAATTTCCAGAGGCACTCTTGAACGTACCGGATTCATTAATCGGCTTGGCGGCGTCTTTACCCAAAACGCAAACGACGGATGTGCGGGGTACGAATATGCTTATGGTGGGCGGATTTGTGTTAGGCAACCGTATTGCGTTGGCGCCGATGGCGGGTGTTACCGACTATCCGTTTCGTCGTTTGTGCCGCACGCTGGGCGCAGGGTACGCCGTGGCCGAGATGACCAGTGCGCAGTTGCATTTATATCGAAGCGCCAAATCGCGCTATCGTATGCGTCGCGGTAAGGAGGAGTCGCCTTTTGCGGTACAGATCGTCGGTAGCGATGCGCAGGCGTTGGCGGACGCGGCACGCTTTCATGCGGATCAGGGCGCGGATATCATCGACATCAACATGGGGTGCCCGGCCAAAAAGTTGCTGAAAAAAGCGGCGGGTTCGGCGTTGCTGGGCGATGAAAAAAAAGTGGCGGATATTTTGGGTACGGTAGTGCGTGCTGTATCGATTCCGGTCACGTTAAAATTTCGCACCGGTATTCATCCGCAAAATAAAAATGCGGTGCGCGTGGCGCGTATCGCCGAAGAAGCCGGTATTGCTTTGTTGGCGCTGCACGGGAGAACGCGCGATTGCCTGTTTTGCGGCGAGGCCGAATACGATACGATTCGCGAAGTGAAGGCGGCGGTTGGCATACCGGTGCTGGCCAACGGCGACATACATTCCGTTGATAAAGCGCGGCGGGTGATGGCGGAGACCGGCGTGGATGGCGTGATGATCGGTAGAGCGGCGGTGGGGCGCCCGTGGTTTTTTTATGAGCTGGCATGGGCGTTATCGGGAAGTGAGCAGGCATCATATGCGCCGTTATCGCTTGAAGAGAAAAAACAAATAACGATGCTTCATCTTGACCATATTCATGCGTTTTATGGTGAAAAAATGGGCGTGCGTCGCGCGCGTAAACATTTGCTGGCGTATGCGCGTTATTTGGGGATGCATTTGTCTACATTGGGCGAAGATTTTTATACGCGGTTTATGGCAACCGAGGATGCGGCGATACAGAAACGCATGTGGCAGACGGTGTGGCAGGAAATCAACACACGTGCGTATGATGAAATCCGCCCGGCTTACAGGAAAGTGGCTTAATTTATGAAAAAAACAAATGCGATAAAAACAGCGGTACGCCAGATTGATCTTAGTTTTGAGACGGCGTTGGCGCAGTATTTTGAAACGCTCGATGGCGAGGAGCCGAGCAATTTGCATGAAATGGTAGTGGGGCGTGCCGAACGCGCGTTGTTTGCGGCGGTTATGGATCGCGCGCAGGGTAATCGGACGCGGGCGGCAAAAATGTTGGGGTTATCGCGTACAACGTTGCGCCATAAATTATTGGTTTATCGATTGATATAAGGAATATGAAAATGACAAATCCCAAAAGTTTGGCGCTGCTTTCGGTTTCCGATAAAACGGGTATTGTTGCTTTTGCCAAAGCGCTGCACGAACGCGGTGTCGGCTTGCTGTCGACGGGCGGTACGGCAGCGGCTTTGAAAGAAGCGGGTTTACCCGTGACCGAAGTAGGTGATTACACTGGGTTTCCGGAAATGCTCGACGGGCGAGTTAAAACACTGCATCCTAAAATTCACGGCGGTATTTTGGCGCGTCGCGATTTGCCGGGGCATGTGAAGGCAATTGATGAGCACGGTATCGCGCCGATCGATTTTGTCGTCGTTAACCTTTATCCGTTTCGCGAAACCGTCGCGAAAAAAGAGTGCACTCTGGAAGACGCGATTGAAAATATTGATATCGGCGGGCCAAGCATGGTGCGTGCCGCCGCGAAAAACTGGCAGCATGTAAGCGTAATTGTCGACCCGAACGATTACGAAAAAATCATCGCCGCTTATGACGCTCATCAGGGCGCAATTCCCCGCAGCCTGCATTTTGCCCTGGCGCAAAAAGCGTTTGCGCATACGGCCGCTTACGATGGTGCAATTGCCAACTGGCTTACGGCGCGTGATGTACAAGGCGTTGCTGCCGATTTTCCGCAGTCGTTTCATTACCACGGTGAATGTGTGGAAATATTGCGTTATGGTGAAAACCCCCACCAGAAAGCCGCGTTTTATCGCGATGAAAAGGTGGCGGCAGGCGCGCTGGCATCGTTTCACTTGTTGCAAGGCAAAGCGCTGTCGTACAACAACCTTGCCGATTGCGATGCGGCATGGGAGTGCGTCAAATCATTGACGGCGCCGGCGTGCGTAATTGTCAAACACGCCAATCCGTGCGGTGCGGCGATTGCCGAAAGCAGCAAGGCGGCTTATCTCAAAGCGCGGGCGACCGATCCGGTGTCTGCGTTTGGCGGCATTATTGCCTTCAATAGCGAGGTCGATGAAGAAACGGTTGCCGCGGTATACGAGCAATTTCTTGAAGTAATGGTTGCGCCTTCTTATACTAAAGGTGCTGTCGAGGCGCTTAAAGCGAAAGCAAATGTGCGCGTGCTGGAAATTCCGTTGCCGCGGTCGCAAGCGGGCAGCGCGCTTGATTTCAAACGTATCGGTGGAGGCTTGCTTGTGCAGACGGCGGACAGTTTCACGTCGCCACCGGAAGATTGGAAAGTCGTCACCAAACGCGCACCGACCGAGAAAGAAATGCGGGATTTGGTTTTTGCCTGGAACATGGTGAAATACATTAAGTCCAACGCAATCGTTTATGCGCGTGACGCGCAAACAATGGGTGTGGGTGCCGGGCAGATGAGCCGTGTCGATTCGGCGCGCATCGCCGCGATTAAATCGGAGCAAGCAGGCTTATCCTTGAAGGGCTCGGTAGCGGCGTCTGATGCGTTCTTCCCATTCCGCGATGGTCTCGACGTTATCGTCGATTATGGCGCGACGGCGGTTGTTCAGCCCGGCGGCAGCGTGCGCGATGAAGAAGTGATTGCGGCTGCCGATGAGCGCGGTATTGCGATGGTGTTTACAGGCATGCGTCATTTCCGTCATTGATTTTAAGTTCAATAAAAAAAGAAAAAATATTATGAAGATTCTTATTGTCGGCAGCGGCGGCCGGGAGCACGCGTTTTCCTGGAAAATTGCGCAATCGCCTCGGGTCACTAAAATATTTGTTGCGCCCGGCAATGCGGGTACGGCGCAGGAACCCTGCGTGACCAATATCAATTTAAGCAAGATCGACGACTTGGTCGAATTTGCGCAAAAAGAAAATATTGCATTGACCGTAATCGGCCCGGAAGCGCCGTTGGCGGCGGGAATCGTTGACGCTTTTCAAAAAGCCGGGCTGAAAATTTTCGGGCCGACGAAGGCGGCGGCGCAACTGGAAAGCTCCAAGGATTTTGCCAAGAAATTCATGCAAAGATATGGTATTCCGACAGCGGACGCGCAAACGTTTACCCGCCTTGACGATGCACGTGCGTATATCAAAAAGCGCGGTGCGCCGATCGTGGTTAAAGCCGACGGCTTGGCGGCGGGTAAAGGCGTGGTGGTGGCGCAAACAGTGGACGAAGCGTTTGCCGCCGTTGACGCGATGCTTGCCGATAATATTTTGGGCGAAGCCGGCTCGCGAGTCGTCATCGAGGATTTTCTCGACGGTGAAGAGGCGAGCTTTATCGTGATGGCCGATGGCGCGCATGTGCTACCGATGGCGACGAGCCAGGATCACAAACGTCTTTGCGATCATGATGAAGGGCCAAACACCGGCGGGATGGGCGCGTATTCGCCGGCGCCTGTGGTTACGCCGGAATTGCACGCCCGTATTATGCGCGAAGTCATTACGCCGACCGTTCAAGGCATGGCGGCGGAAGGTATTCGTTTTACCGGCTTTCTTTACGCCGGTTTGATGATCGATAAAAATAACAACCTTAAAACGCTGGAATTCAATTGCCGTATGGGCGACCCGGAAACGCAGCCGATCATGATGCGCTTGAAAAGCGATTTTGTTGATCTGATCGAACACGGTATCGACGGTACGCTTGATCAGATTGAAAGTGAATGGGACAGACGCTGTGCGCTGGGCGTTGTGCTTGCCGCCAAAGGCTATCCGCAAAAGCCAGAAACGGGTGCGGTTATTAGCAGGCTGGAGGAGGCCACAGAGGTCGCTCGAGAGGGAAAAGCGGACGCCGAGGATGTATGCGTGAAAATATTTCATGCGGGCACAAAAGAAGAAAGCGGCAATGTCGTTGTTTCCGGCGGCCGCGTGTTGTGCGTGACGGCGCTGGGCGATTCCGTCAGGATGGCACAGAAAAATGCTTATGCGGCGGCGGAAAAAATATGTTTTGACGGCAAGCAGATGCGTCATGATATCGGTAATCGCGCTGTTGCACGCAGCGAAAAATGAGCCATAATCTGGAAGAAACTTCTCTCAAAAGCGAAGAGGTTTTTTCGGGAAAACTGCTTCGCGTTTATCGCGATCAGGTACGCCTGCCCAATCAAAATGTGACGATGCGCGAGTATATCCGCCATCCGGGCGCGGCATTGATTGTGCCTGTGCTTGCCAACGGCGAATTACTGCTTGAGCGCCAATACCGTTATCCGCTACGTACCGATATTCTGGAGTTTCCGGCAGGCAAACTCGATCCAGGCGAAACGCCGCTGGCGACTGCACAACGCGAATTACTTGAAGAAACCGGCTACCATGCCGAACACTGGCAGGAGTTGGGCAAATTAACGCCATTGCCCGCGTATTCCGATGAAGCGATTTACTGTTTTTGCGCTGAAGGATTGACGTTACGGCAAACTAAACGCGATGAAGACGAGTTTCTTGAGCTGCTGACCATGGCTCCCGACGTGTTGCAGCAGGCCATCGTGGACGGGCGCATCACCGACGCGAAAACGATTTGCGCGTTTTTTTGGTGGCGGAGTAAGTACTGATTTTTTGTTGCCAGCCTGTTGTTACCCCGGTAACTCAATGCCTTTCAATCGTCGATAAAGCGTCATCGCGTACGAATCGGTCATGCCGCAGATGAAATCGACTACTTTCATCAAGCGCAGGTAAGGGTCTGCGTTGGGAAGTTTGTTTTTATCGAGAAATTGCTCGGGCAGCAACGTCATCAAAACACGGCTGCGAATAGGCGTGTTTTCTTTCTTCTCGGCGGCAGCGCGCTGCATGACTGCGGTAAAGAACAAATCGAGCAAACCGGAGATTACCTCACAGCCGGCAGCTTCGATTTCCATCGCCGAACGAGCGACATAAATGGTGTCGTACGATAGTTTTTCGATGATGTTCAGTGTTTCGATCGCTTTTGATTCTTCCAGTAATGCGCAGTCGTATTTGCCGCAAACGATCTCGTTTTCATGCGCAAGAAAGATTACGCCGACTTCATCAACGAGCCGCCCGATGGCTTTGGCACGCAGGTATTCGATGCGTTCTTTGGGGTCGGCAATCGCTTCGGCGCGCGCGGTGTTAACAGAGCCGCCTGCGACTTTCATCAGCAATTCTTCGGCATCGCGGTACGGCACAATACCGATACGGGCGGCGTCTTCGAGATCGACAATGCGGTAGCAGATGTCGTCGGCGGCTTCGACAAGAAGCGCTAACGGGTGCCGCCGCCATGCGCCGTCACCGCGATTGATCATGCCGACTTCTTCGGCGGCCTCGCGAAACAGTGTCGCCTCCGTCTGGAAAAATCCGAATTTTTTCATGGAGCGTCCGTCGAGCGGGGCTTGTATTTGTGAAGCGCACGGATATTTGGAAAACGCCATTAAGGTGGCAGCGGTCAATTGCAGTCCGCCGCAGTTCGATGGGCTTTGTAATGCTGTAAGCAGGCGAAAGCCTTGCGCGTTACCTTCGTAACGTTCGAAGTCGGCGCGTTGCGCTCCGGTTAAGCCAAGCCGATCAAGCGCGCCGTCCGGCTGGCGGCACCATTCGCGGATGGTGTCTTCTCCCGCGTGCCCAAACGGTGGGTTGCCGATATCGTGGGCAAGACAGGCCGCGGCAACCACCGCACCGAAATCGGAAGCATGCAAAACATCATGTAACCGATGGCGATCAACCAATATCCGTCCGACACCGGCGCCGAGCGAGCGCCCGACACACGATGCCTCCAGGCTGTGTGTTAAACGGTTACGCACATAATCGCTTTGCGCAAGTGGAAAAACCTGTGTTTTATCTTTCAGGCGGCGGAATGCCGATGAAAATACGATGCGGTCGTAGTCTTGTTGGAAAACGCTGCGGTCCGGCGCGGTTTTGGCGGATCCGGCCGCGCCGATTCGACGGGGGGACAGTAAGGCGCGCCAGTTGCGGGATAAATCGGAAGGAGGCATGATATTCTCTTGGAAACAATGTGCCGAGTGTACACTTTCCGATCCGTCATGAACAAGAATGACAAAACCGCCGCGCCGGAAACCGGTGAACCTGTCAGCGCCGAAAATCGCGCTTGGCTTGACGCGTTTGCGCAATTTCTCGGCGTTCAGGCGAAAAGAACGCGCGATGCGTATGTGCGCGATACCGAAAAGCTTGCCGTTGCCACACATCCTGCGCCGCTGGCGTCATTGACGCGGGCGCAGATTGCCCGCCGGCTTGCGCAGTGGCACGCGCAGGGTTTATCGGGAAGAAGCCTGACGCGGATGCTGTCTTCGTGGCGGGCGTTTTACCGCTTTTTGCTTGCGCAGGCCAACAGCCCGATACAGGATGATCCGTGTGCGCATTTGAAAGCGCCGCGCAGCGCGCGTCGCTTGCCTTCGGTGTTGACGATCAGTGAGACGCAGCAGTTATTCAATCATCAAGAGACAGAAGATAATGTAATGAATGTGCGCAATGCCGCACTTTTTGAATTGACGTATTCGTCAGGTTTGCGCGTTTCGGAGTTGGCCGGGCTGGATATTGCTCATGTTGAGCTGGTTAGGCAAGAGGCACGTGTCCTCGGCAAGGGCGGCAAAGAGCGCATCGTGCCGATCGGCCGTTACGCAATTGCCGCGCTTGAGCGGTGGCTGCCGGTTCGGGCGACGATTCTTCGCGAACACGCTGCTGAAAAGGAGCAGGCGTTGTTTGTCAATCAGCGTGGGCGGCGTCTTTCGGCGCGTAGCGTGCAGGATTTTTTACGACGGTTATCCGTAGAAAAAGGGTTGGTGAAAAACGTGCATCCGCACATGCTGCGCCATTCGTTTGCGTCGCATTTTTTAGAATCGTCGGGCGATTTGCGGGCGGTCCAGGAATTGCTCGGACACGCGTCGATTGCCAGCACGCAGGTGTACACTCATCTTGATTATCAGGCGTTGGCCAAAGTATACGATGCGGCGCACCCACGTGCCCGCAAAGGAAAAGGATAAAAATATGCGTTGGAAAGATCGGCAGGGAAGTCAGAATGTTGAGGATCGCCGCGGGCAGTCTTCCGGTTTCGGCGGCGGGCTTTTGCTGCGCGGCAAAATGGGAATCGTTGTTTTGCTCGTGGTTATTGTCGCGGGTTATTACGGCATCGATTTGACGCCATTGCTGTCGGATCAGGCGCTGGTCACCGGCGGCAGCAGTGGGCAGCCCTATACGCCGACACCTCAGGAAGAAGAGATGGCACGTTTTACTTCGGTGGCGCTGGGGTTAACCGAAGAGACTTGGAGCGGCATCTTCCAAAAAGAGGGGAAAGCATACACCGCACCGAAGCTGGTGCTTTATAACGGTACGACACAAACCACATGCGGTTATGGGCAATCGGCAATGGGGCCTTTTTATTGCCCGGCGGACCAAACGGTTTATATCGATTTGTCTTTTTATCAGGATATGAAGGCGAAACTCGGCGGTGGCGGCGATTTTGCGCAAGGGTACGTAATCGCGCATGAAGTCGGGCACCATATTCAGCATTTGCTGGGCGTCGATGAGAACGTACGCCGGTTGCAGGTGAGGGCTTCGCAGAAGGAGGCCAATCAACTATCGGTAAAGATGGAGTTGCAGGCGGATTGCTTTGCCGGCATATGGGGGCATGCGATGCAAAAGGAAGGCATTCTTGATCCGGGCGATGTGGAGGCGGCGTTGCGTACGGCGGAGGCGATTGGCGACGACCGCCTGCAAAAGCAAAGTACGGGGCAAGTTGTGCCCGACAGTTTCACGCATGGCAGCTCGGAGCAACGTTATCATTGGTTCAAACGGGGTTTTGACTTGGGTGACCCTACCGTATGTGATACTTTTTCGAGTAATACTTGATTTGGGTCAACAATCAGGCTGTACTGAGTCAAGCATATTTTTGCGTGCGCATACATTGTTGTTTTTGTTTTTTTGCTATCGATTTTTCTGTTTTTCGCCAATCTGGGGACTCGTTAACCCGCTTGATTGATAGTGAATCGCATTTGTTGCACAAATTCTTCGCTTTTGCGCGTTAATATTCAAAAAAAGTGTATAAATAACTTAGTGTAAGTATGGTTTTCATATGATTTTTCTCTCTTATGTGCACTTTACTTCATATTTTGGTTTTTGTGACGCTTGGCTAACATTTGGGCACGAAAGCGGTACACCAATCAATAATCGTTTTGTGGGATTGCCGTTTCGCTTTCAACGATAACGCTCGGAAAGAGGAGAATCCGGGTAAGGGAGCCGTCCGAAGATTTGGGTGGCGAGTTAATCAAGGAGAGAAGAGAATGCAAGTCACCAGACGACAGTTCTTCAAGATCTGTTCGGGCGGCATGGCGGGCACGACGCTGGCAACATTGGGCTTTGCGCCCGGTGCGGCATTGGCGGATGTGCGTGCATATAAGTTATTGCGTGCTCGTGAAACGCGTAACACCTGCCCTTATTGTTCGGTTGGTTGCGGTTTGCTGATGTACAGCCGCAGCGATGGCGCCGGAAATGTCAAAGAGAGTATTTTCCATATTGAAGGAGATCCGGATCACCCTGTGAGTCGTGGGGCTTTGTGCCCCAAAGGTGCGGGGCTGGTCGATTTTGTTCACAGTCAGGATCGCCTGCGTTATCCGGAAGTACGCGAAGCGGGCAGCAAAGAGTGGAAACGGATCAGCTGGGAAGAAGCGCTTGACCGTATCGCGCGGCATATTAAAAATGACCGCGATGCCAATTTTGTCGAGAGGAACGCCAGCGGCGTGACGGTAAACCGTTACAACACTACGGGATTGTTCGCTTGTACGGCAACCAGCAATGAAGCCGGTTATTTAACGCTTAAGCTCGCACGCTCTTTAGGCATGGTCAGCGTTGACCATGTCGCTCGTATTTGACACGCGCCAACGGTAGCAGGTCTTGCTCCTTCATTTGGTCGCGGTGCGATGACCAACCATTGGGTTGACATCAAAAATGCGAACTTAGTACTGGTGATGGGCGGTAACGCGGCAGAAGCGCACCCGGTGGGCTTCCGCTGGGCGATTGACGCCAAAATTAATAATAAAGCGAAAATTCTGGTTGTTGACCCTCGTTTTACGCGTTCAGCAGCGGTCGCTGACGAACATGTGCGTTTGCGCCCGGGTACCGATATCGCTTTTTTAAGCGGTGTGCTGAATTACCTGATTACCAACGATAAATATCAGAAAGAATATGTCCGCGAATATACCAATGCGTCGTTTATCGTGCGCAGCGATTTTGATTTTGCGGACGGGATGTTTAGCGGCTGGGATGACGCGAAAAAGCAATACAACCGCTCTTCGTGGAATTATGAATTTGACGAAGACGGCTATGCGCGTCGCGATCCTACGTTGACGCATCCGCGCTGTGTTTTTAATTTGCTCAAGAAACACGTCAGTCGTTATACGCCGGATGTGGTGTCGAACATTTGCGGTACGCCGGAGGTGGATTTTCTCAAGGCGTGCGAGATGATCGCCGAAACCGCCGCGCCGGACAAAACCATGACGTCGCTTTATGCGCTTGGCTGGACGGAGCATACTGTCGGCGCACAAAATATCCGCACGATGGCGATGATCCAGTTGATGCTTGGCAACATAGGTATGCCGGGCGGTGGTATCAATGCGTTGCGTGGACATACCAACGTTCAAGGATTAACCGATGTCGGCGTGATGGCGACGGCGCTGCCGGGCTATCTGGCATTGCCGCATGAGCGGTTTGCCACGCTGGGAGCTTACCTTGAGGGTAATACGCCAAAAACGACCGGGCGCGGGCAGGTGAATTACTGGAGCAACTATCCGAAGTTCTTCATCAGCCTGCTGAAATCGTTCTATGGCAATAAAGCGACGCCGGAAAACGAATATGGCTATCATTGGTTGCCCAAGTGGGACAAGATGTACGACACCATGCAGTTCATGGACATGATGGAGAACAGCGAAGTAAACGGTTTCATCGTTCAGGGCTACAATGTCGTTGCTTGCATGCCGAATAAAAACAAGTCGATTCGCGCGTTGTCCAATCTGAAATTCCTGGTTGTGATCGATCCGCTGTCTTGTGAAACAGCCAATTTCTGGCAGAACCACGGCGAATTTAACGATGTCGATCCGGCATCGATTCAAACTGAAGTGTTCAATCTTCCGTCAAGCTGTTTTGCCGAAGAGGAAGGCTCGATCACCAATTCCGGGCGCTGGGTGCAATGGCACTGGCAGGGCGCGGAACCGCCGGGCGAAGGCAAAACCGATTCGGCGGTGATTGCCGAAATCATGATGAAAGTCCGCGAGCTGTATGAGAAAGAAGGCGGCGCGGGGGCAGAATCGTTCCTCAACATGCGTTGGGATTATTCGCAGCCCAAACACCCAGCATCCGATGAAATTGCCAAGGAAATTAACGGGCGGGCGCTTGCCGATCTGACCGATGCCAACGGAAATGTGGTCGTCAAGAAAGGACAATTGTTCAGCAGTTTTGCGCAATTGCGCGATGACGGCTCCACTGAATGCGGCATGTGGATTTACGCAGGCTGCTGGACGGAGGCCGGTAATCAGATGGCGCGCCGTGACAATGCGGATCCGTCCGGATTGGGCAATCATCTCGGTTGGTCATGGGCGTGGCCGCTGAACCGCCGGATTTTGTATAACCGCGCTTCGCTTGATCCGAGCGGCAAGCCGTGGGATCCGAAACGCGAGATCATCAGCTGGCAGGGCAACAAGTGGGGCGGTTTTGACGTGCCCGACTTTACGGCGGCAGCGCCGGGCAGCGGTGTCAATCCGTTCATTATGCAGCCGGAAGGCGTGGGACGTTTGTTCGCTATCGACAAAATGGCGGAAGGCCCGTTTCCGGAGCATTACGAACCGATGGAATCGCCGATCGGCACCAATCCGCTGCATCCGGATGTGGTGACCTCACCGACGGTGCGCGTTTTTGCCAACGACAGCAACTTTGGCACTTCCGATCAGTATCCGTATGTGGCGACCACATATCGCCTGACTGAGCATTTCCATACGCTGACCAAATCGGCGCGATTAAACGCGATTACGCAGCCGGAAGCGTTTGCGGAAATCAGCGAAACGCTTGCCGAAAAAATCGGCGTTCAATCGGGGGATATAGTGAAAGTCACGTCGATCCGTGGTTACGTAAAAGTGAAAGCGGCTGTGACCAAGCGGGTAAAAGCGCTGCAAGTGAACGGGCAGACGGTTGAAGTCGTCGGGCTGCCGATTCATTGGGGCTTCAAAGGCGCTGCCCGTAAAACCTATTTGACCAACGTCTTGACACCGTCGGTGGGTGATTCCAATACGCAGACCCCGGAGTTCAAAGCGTTTCTGGTCAACATAGAGAAAGCATAAGGAGGAAGAGCTATGACTTTACAATCACAAGATTATCTTGAGCGCTCGGCCACCAATGCTTTGCGGCCGCCGCCACAAGCGCGCGACGCTCAACTTGAAGTGGCCAAGCTGATCGACGTATCCATCTGTATCGGTTGCAAAGCGTGCCAGGTGGCCTGTTCCGGGTGGAACGACACCCGCGAAGAAGTGGGCTTTAACCACGGCAAGCTGGATAACCCTCTCAATCTCACGCCGAAAACCTGGACGGTGATGCGCTATAACGAGATCGAGGAAAACGGTAAACTGCAATGGCTGATCCGCAAAGACGGCTGTATGCATTGCAGCGAGCCGGGATGTTTGAAAGCGTGTCCATCACCGGGCGCGATTGTCAAGCACGCCAACGGCATTGTCGATTTCGTTTCGGAGAACTGCATCGGTTGCGGTTATTGTATTGCCGGCTGCCCGTTCGATGTTCCGCGTTTGAATGAGAAAGACAAGCGCGTGTACAAATGTACGTTGTGCGTTGATCGCGTCAGCGTTGGTCAGGAACCGGCTTGTGTCAAAACCTGCCCGACCGGCGCGATTCGTTTCGGTACCAAAGAGGATATGAAGAAACTGGCTGAAGATCGTGTGGAAGAACTGAAATCACGCGGCTTTCAAAATGCCGGCTTGTATGATCCGGAAGGTGTTGGCGGCACGCACGTCATGTATGTGCTGCACCACGCGGACCGCCCGGAGCTGTACAGCGGTTTGCCGAAAGATCCGAAAATCAGCCCGCTGGTCGGTTTCTGGAAAGGCATCTTCAAGCCATTGGTGGCCGCCGGTTTTGCCGCTACGTTTGCGGCGGCTGCGCTGCATTATATGGCCGTAGGCCCTGTAAAGCCTGAGGATCATGAAGAGGAGGAAAAAGCATGAGTACCAAAGAACAAGTTGTCACACGTCACTCGTTCCCGGTGCGCGTCGCTCATTGGCTGGTTGTGTTGAGCTTTCTGTTGCTGGCGATTTCCGGACTGGGCCTTTTCTTCCCATCATTGAACTGGATGACTTCGGTACTGGGTTCGCCCCAGCTTGCTCAGTTTTTGCATCCGGTTTTTGGGGTCGTGATGGTTTTGGGCATGGTGATTCTGTTTTTCGGCAATGTCGCCCACGCGTTCCCTGAAAAAGGCGACGGCCAGTGGATGATGCATATGGTGGACGTGCTCAAAGGACACGAACACGAGGTTGCCGAAGTCGGGCAATATAACGCCGGGCAGAAAATGCTGTTCTGGACGATTATCGGTTTGCTGGCAATATTGCTGGTTACCGGCATCATTGTCTGGCAGCCGTACTTTGCGCCGTTTTTTGCGGTATCGATCGTACGCTTGTGCCTGTTTTTGCATTCACTTTGCGCGGTGCTGCTGATCATGGCTATTTTCATGCATGCGTATATGGGCTTCTGGTATAAAGGCACATTGCGCGGCATGGTGTATGGCACGGTCACCCGCTCTTGGGCGAAGCTGCACCACCCGCGTTGGCTGCGGCAACTGGAGGGAAAGAAGAAGTAATGGGAAGAGCATTATCATCATCACAAACGATTGATATCGCTTCACTTGCAACAACGGCGGAACCAGTTCCGCCGTTGTTGCAAGTAGATCTGCGGGCAATGTATCTACACCGCAGCGAACGGCTGCGCACGTTGGCCAAAGATCATCACACGATGGCCGATTATCTTTCGTTTGTCGCGGATATTGTCGATACGCAATATCGTATTTTTCAGGAGAAACCGCTACCGGCGGCACAGGAACAGTCGTCGCTTGTGGTGGATTGGCATACCGCGCCGTTGTCGAAGCAAACCGTAAAACGTGACGGTTACTGGCTGGAGGTTTTTGATCAACTGCTCATACAGTTATCGGAAAAACACCCGAATGGCGCTATTGCCGAAACATTGACGCGTTTACGCAACACGAGTGTTGATGCCAAAGAGAAAATTGCGGATCAACTGCTGACGGGCGATGTTTCCGGAGCCGGAAGCGATGGTGCGCCGTTTGTTTGGGCGGCGCTATCGCTTTATTGGTCGCAGCTGGTGCGACAGAAACCGCTGATTCCGCACGAAACAGTTGGCGTTGCCCGCGATCTTTGCCCGATTTGCGGCAATGCTCCGGTGGCGAGCGTTGTCACCATTGGTCCGCCGGAAGGTGTGCGCTATCTGCATTGCGCGTTGTGTGAAAGCGAATGGCGTTACGTGCGCGCGCAGTGTACGAATTGCGAAAAAAGCGGTAAGCTGCATTATTGGTCGCTGGATGACAAAGACGCGGCGGTCAAAACGGAAAGCTGTGGCGATTGCCACAGCCATTTGAAGATTTTATTTCAGAACAAAGACGGACACATTGATCCGGTAGCAGACGATCTCGCCAGTTTGGCGCTCGATGCGCGTATGGAAGAGGAAGGGTTTGCTCGGAGTGCGGTGAATCCATTTTTGTTTCCTGCGCCTGAGCATGACTGATACGAGCCTTTATCGAAGCCTTCCATCCGTCGATCGCCTTCTTTCCGAAGAAGGGGTAATGGATTTAGCGCAGACATATGGTCACGAACTGGTGGCTTCATGTCTGCGTTTTTTGCTGGACGAAGCGCGCGTTGAAATCAAAGCGCGTCACGCATTGCCTTCCTGGACGAGCGATTGGACGGGCGCATTGTGCAAAAAACTCAAAGAGCGCACGCACGCTTCACTGCGCCCGGTGTTTAATCTGACCGGTGTTGTGCTGCATACCAATTTGGGTCGCGCCTGCCAGGCCGAGGCGGCCATTGAAGCGGTAACGCGGGCCATGCGCGAGGCGGTAACGCTCGAATACGATCTTGGGCAAGGAAAACGCGGGCATCGCGATGCGGTGGTAAGCGAATTATTGCGTGAGATTACCGGCGCGGAAGCGGCATGCGTCGTCAACAACAACGCCGCGGCCGTTTTGCTGATGTTTGCAGCCATGGCCGATGGCAAAGAAGCAATTGCGTCGCGCGGCGAACTGATCGAAATCGGTGGCTCGTTTCGTATTCCCGATGTGATGCGCCAGGCGGGTTGCCGCCTGATTGAAGTCGGGACAACGAACCGGACACACCTGTGCGATTATCAGAATGCGATCAACGAAAATACTGCGCTGCTGGTCAAGGTGCATACCAGCAACTATCGCATCGAAGGGTTTACTGCCGCTGTTTCCGAAGCGGAGCTGGCGGTGCTCGGTCGGGAAACCGGCATTCCGGTGGCCAGCGATCTGGGCAGCGGCGCGCTGGTTGATTTAAGCGTATATGATCTGGTGGCCGAATCCATGCCGCAGCAGATGCTGCGCGATGGCGTTGGCCTGGTTAGTTTTTCCGGAGATAAACTATTGGGCGGCCCACAAGCAGGGATTGTTGTCGGGCGCGCTGACCACATACAGCGATTGCAAACGCATCCGCTTAAGCGCGCCTTGCGTTGCGACAAAATGACGATTGCCGCTCTTGAGGCAACATTGCGCTTATATTTGCGTGCTGACCAATTGCCGCAATCGCTTCCTACCCTGCGTTATCTAACCCGTAAACCGCAAGCGATTAAAACACAAGCCGATCAACTGTTGCCTTTGTGCCAAGCGCTTTTTGGCGCACAGTTTATTGTGCGTAGCGAAGCCTGTTTTTCGCAGATCGGGAGCGGCTCGCTACCGCTCAATACTTTACCGAGCTGGTCGTTGACGTTTATGGCGCGCGACGGACGTGGCCGTACGCTGGAATCGTTGTCTGAATATTGGCATACACTGGAAAAACCGATTATTGGCCGTATCGCCGATAATAAATTATGGCTGGATTTGCGTTGCGTTGACGATGATAAAGCGTTGGCGCAAGCGCTGCGCGATGCGGTGCCGCCGATGGTGTCATCGCCATGATTATTGCCACCGCCGGGCATGTCGATCACGGGAAAAGCGCGTTGTTGCAGGCGTTGACCGGTATTGACCCGATGCATCTTCCTGAAGAAAAGCGGCGTGGCATGACCATCGACATCGGCTTCGCTTTTTTACCGGTGAACGAAAAAAAAATAATCGCTTTTGTCGATGTACCCGGGCACGAAAAATTTTTATCCAATATGCTGGTTGGTGTCGGCGGTGTGCAGCACGCATTATTGGTCATTGCTTGCGACGACGGCATTATGCCGCAAACCCGTGAGCACGCTGCGATTTTAAAACTATTACGGGTCGAGCAAATTACCATTGCGCTGACTAAAGCCGACCGTGTTGATTTGGCGCGGCAGCAAGCACTGCGGCAGGAAGTTCAAAATTGGCAGGCGGCACTTGGTTTTGGCCAAGTGCCGATGTTCATCACATCGGCGCACAGCGGTATGGGCATTCACGAGCTACGCCAGCATTTAATCGCACTACCGGATACGCTTGCTGAAAACGCACACACACGTCGCTTTCGTCTTGCGATTGATCGCGTATTTCATGTGCGTGGTTCCGGCGTTGTGGTGACCGGTACGGCGCTGAGCGGGCAAGTCAATATAGGCGATATGCTATGGCTTACCGGCGCCGAACAGCAAGTGCGCGTGCGTGATTTGCACGCGCAGAATCAGCCGGTGAAAAAAGCGCAAGCCGGGCAGCGTGTCGCGCTTAACCTTGTCGGGCGTTTGGAAAAGCAGGATATCACGCGTGGCGACTGGCTGTTATCGGAGAAACCGACGGAATCGATATCGCGGATATTGGTACAAGTGGAGACAGTGCCGGATGTCCATATAGCGTTTCGTCACTGGCATGCCGTGCACGCACATCACGGTGCGCAGCATGCCAGCGGCCATCTTGCGTTGTTGCAGGAAAAACGATTGTCCGGCGACATCATACTTGCCGAAGTTGTGCTTGATGCGCCGATGTACCTTGCCGAAGACGACCGCTTGATTTTGCGCGACAGCGGCACACAGCGCATCGTTGCTGGCGCGCGCGTTCTTTCGCTGCACCCGCCGCGTCGTGGTAAACGGCAATCGGTATTCCTCGACTGGCTCAAGGAAAAAGCGTTGCACGATGGCGATCAGGCGTCGCTTCGTTTGCTTCTGCAGCAAGGCCATGTGGCGCTGTCGGATTTTGCTTGGGCTCGCCAACTCAATGAAGCGGGCTTACGGGCATTATGCGCCATGTTTTCTGATGTGCTGATCAGCGGCGATTTCGCAATGGCGAAAGAACGGGCGCAGCAGCAGCGGGAGCGCATTTTGGAAATGCTGGCGATGGTACATCGGCAGATGCCCGATCAAATCGGTGTTGGGCGTGCCCGCCTGCACCGCATGGCATTGCCTGCCGTACCCGAAGCGCTGGTATTTGCGCATATCGAATACCTGCTCGGCGAAAGTAAAATCGTCAACAATAATGGCTGGTTGCATTTGCCCGAACACAACATTGCTTTAACGGAGGCGGAGCAAGCGCTCTGGCAACGTGTTGAACCATTTTTTGCAAAAGCGCCTTGCTGGACGCGCGATCTGGCGGTAGCGCTGTCCGTTCCCGAAGAAGACATGCGCGCTTTTTTACGCAAAGCGGCTCGGCTCGGAGAAGTTACCGCCGTTGTACGCGATCGTTATTATTTAACAAAACAGATCGCCGAACTGGCAACCTTGGTGCGCGATCATGGTTGCGATCATGCGGGTGCGCTGCGTGACCGTCTGAATATCGGGCGTAAACTGGCGATTCAGATACTGGAGTTTTTTGATCGCAGCGGATTTACTCGTCGACAAGGCGATAAACATCTCTTACGCGACGCCGAATTGTTTAAAATAGCAAATACGACGGCAGCGCATGGCGATGATGATGGTATTAGTTGACAACGGAAGAGCCGCGTCCCCGGTGGGGCGGCTGGACTTCAAATCCAGGTGGGGCCGCCAGCGGTTCCGGGCAGGTTCGACTCCTGTGCTCTTCCGCCATTCTTTCGATATTTTTTGCTGTGTCCGGTGAACGTGTGTTTTGACAAAATCAGCGTTGTTCCCGTAGAATGGCGCTCCCATTGCCCAGATGGCGGAATTGGTAGACGCGCTAGTTTCAGGTACTAGTGGAGAGATCCTTGGAGGTTCGAGTCCTCTTCTGGGCACCACCGCAACATTCGAAAAATCACGCTATACGGTCATTTTGACGCTATAAGGCGGTTCTAAGCCAATTCCGTGACCGTAAATAAGCATCAGTAAGCGCCAAAAACAGCCTATAATTCCACCGCAACGACAAAAAAACGGTCACGGCGGTGGTCACGATGGCGATAGACAAACTCCCTTCCGGCAAGTTTCGCGCGCGTCTTCAGCGCGGAAAAAAAAGGATAAGCAAAACTTTCGATACGCGCAAGCAGGCAAACGACTGGCTCAAATACCAGGAGTCCGTAGCCTTTGCTGCATCGATCGGGCAGGCGCCACCACGCATGGTTTTACGCGAGGTGCTGGTCCGGTACGCCGAAGAAGTCTCGCCGACGAAGCGGGGCGAGCGCTGGGAAGTGATGCGACTGCGGATGATGGCGCGCGACACTCTCGGCGATGTACTGCTTGCCGAATTGGCGTCGGCGCATCTTGCCGCTTGGCGAGACCGGCGGCTGAAGGAAGTACAACCAGCAAGCGTTACGCGGGAAATGAACCTGCTCTCCGCCGTGCTGACAAGGGCGGTCAAAGAATGGGGTTATCTGCAAAACAACCCACTATCGTCTGTCCAGCGGCCGCGCACACCGGAGCCGCGCAACCGGCGCATCACGGATGATGAAATCAAGCGCTTATTGCTGGCGTGCGGTTATAACCGGGAAACTACGCTGGAGACGGTGCAAGCCCGCGTCGGGGCATGCTTGCTCTTTGCCATTGAGACGGCCATGCGTGCCGGTGAAATCTGCGGGCTGACGTGGAATCGCGTCAACCTGGCGCAACGCATCGCGCATCTCGACAAAACGAAGAATGGCACGGCGCGCGATGTACCGCTGTCGAAAGAAGCCATCAGGCTGATCAAGCAAGTGCAGGGTGTTGATGAGCGCCTGGTTTTCGGGATATTGGCCGAGCAGCTTGACGCGCTATTCCGAAAGGCAAAGGCGCGCGCGATGATCGACGACCTGCATTTTCACGACACGCGCCGGGAAGCGTTGACACGGCTGGCCGCCAAGGTCGATGTGATGACTCTGGCGAAGATTAGCGGGCATCGGGATCTGCGGATACTGCAATCAGTTTATTACGCGCCGGATATGTCAAAAATAGCTGCGTCTCTGGATTGACGCTATAAGTTCGTTTTCCGGTCGTTTCTGAAAAAACTTTCAAAAATATTCAAAAAAATATTTTCCGATTTGATGCACCTTAAGTCGGGATAAACCACAATATGTAGATATACGCATAGAAACTTGAATAATTAAAGTTAATCGGGTAATGTGTTGTCATCTTCCAGATAGCACTTTATAAGGATAAAAATATATGGCTAATCAAGTGAACGTTCAATCTAGAAAGTTTGAAACCCAAAAGGAAGCAGAAGCTCATTACTATGAATTAATTAATAAATGGCATGAAGAAAATAGCGGAATCAGCGAGGGTGATGAACATTTCCCAGATTTCCGAGAAATATATACAGAGTATTGCAAAACCGAAAAGTATCAAACCTCAGGGCTTGAAAGTGGAATCAAAAGATTCTGGGCTGATTATTCTACCAAGCCTACAAGCGCAGGGATTTACCGCTCTACAGTTTGTTGCCATGTGGAATTCAATAATGGTGGTGAGGACGAGTTTTCAATAAAGAAAGCAATAAAAGCAATAGCTAATGAACAAAGATCAAAGAAGTAATAAACGGCCATTATTATGAAGATAGATTCCAACGCAAAATTTTCACATTGTAGGCGCTATCGCTACATGCTCTGGCGTATCTGGGATAAAGCTAAACCAGCCATGACCTTTCTGCTGCTCAATCCATCAAAAGCAGACGAAGAAATAAATGATCCGACTATTACGCGTTGTTGGCGCCGTGCTGAAAGGTATGGATTGGGAGGGATGCGTGTAGTTAATCTCTTCGCGTGGAGGTCAACCTCTCCGGATGAACTCTATATTCCCGAAGATCCCATCGGCCCTGAAAATGATTCGTATATTCTGGAAGCTTGCCGTGATACAGATGTCGTTTTGTGTGGGTGGGGTGGATATGGAAAATTACAAAATCGCGGCAATGCTGTTTTGAAATTATTGCTTGATCATCAGGTCAAGCCGATGTGCTTGGGTGTAAATAAAGACGATACTCCTAAGCATCCATTGTACGTCAGATACGATGTTCAGCCAATACCGTATGTGCCAGGCTAGAAAATCACCCGCGCACATTCCTGTACCGCATCACTTCTTTCGCACGCCAGCGCAGATTTGCTCTTTCCTTCCCATTGCCGAGGTTCGCTTGCGGCTTCGGAAAATCCGGCCAAGTGCGGATGCGATCAAATTGAGTGCGCGAAATACCGAGCGCCCGGGCGCACTGATCGGCGTCCCATAATTGATACTCAAACGGCACGCCGCTGATAATGTCCGGCATGACTTCGCGCAGTGCTTCGACAAAGGCGGTTGCTTCGGCTGTGGTCACGCCGCTCTCCGTTGCTTTCCGACCGCTATTTCCGGTACGTTGGCGCGAACAATCGCGGCGGCCACCGGCGGGCAGACGCTATTGCCGCACATGCGCACCTGGGCGTATTTCGGCAACGTCAATCCCTGCGCGGGATCGTCGCCGATGATGTAGGTTTCCGGGAATCCTTGCGCGCGGTACAGTTCACGCGGCGTCAACATCCGCATGCCGATATCGGCAATCATATAATCTTCGCCGGCAACGGTAACCAGCCCGAAGCGATCACGCGCAGTGACCGTGTGCATCGGGTCGTGCAACTCGGCGCCGTCTTTTTCGTTGCCGTAGTATTTAAGCAAGAATGCGCGGACCTCGCCGAAATGTGTTCCTTGCGCGCTGATAGTTTGAAGCGGCGCATCAGTTCGTTGTCCGATGTTTGTCCCGCGCAATTTAACAAGGTGCGACGCGACCAGCCCCATTGTGTTGGCTGTGCCTGGACGTTGTTGTTCGCCGCCAGCTGTGATTGTTTTGGCTGGCTCGGCGGGAGACGATCCGACGGAGTTCGTCCGAAACTGTGTCAGGTGTGCCGTGACCAGCGTTTTGTGATTTTCGGCAACAAGCGTCCCAATCGGCTTATCTGTGCCAGTGGGCTTTTGTGCATACTTGCCGCCACCGATCCCCATCAAATGCGCTGAAACAAGCGAATTGTGATCGATAGCCGTGACCGTCGGTGCCGGATCGGTAAGCGGCGCACTGACAACGCCGGTGAAATGTTTCGCAAGAAACGTAGATACCAGCGCAGTACCATGGCTTGCCGTAATCGTTTTTAAAGGATCATTAATCGCCTGCCCGCGAAATGCATCGTAATAACTGGCCGTATGATTGCATTTAACGATAAACGGATCGGCGGCGTTGACGACATAACGCATGATGCCCTTCGCGATGCGCCGTAATGTCGCCTCAGCCAGCGGTCGCTTACGCTCAAAAATCGAAGGGCAGGGGATGGACCAGTCGATGCAATCGGCAGCCGTGCGCCACGCCGGCAGCCCTGTTTTTTTCTCCGGGTCGCCATGTGTCGGATCCGGCCAGACAATCGGCAGGCCGTCACGCCTGGCGATCATAAACAGGCGCTTTCGTATCGTCGGCGCGCCGTAATCGCAGGCGCGCAATTCGCGCCATTCGACCTGATAACCTTGTCGTTTCAGAGCGTTCACAAAAGCATTGAATTCACGCCCCTTGCGCTTTGGGCAAGGGCGAGCGGATCCAGCATCATCAACAATGAGCGGCCCCCATGTCGTGAATTCTTCGACATTTTCGAGCATGATCACGCGCGGCTTTACCGTTGCTGCCCAACGTAGCGCTACCCATGCCAGTCCGCGAATCTTTTTCTCGACCGGTTTACCGCCTTTGGCTTTTGAAAAGTGCTTGCAATCCGGCGATAACCAGACCAGCCCGACGGGCCGGCCCTGTGTTACCTCACGCGGATCAACCTCCCAAACCGATTCACAATAATGGTGCGTTTGCGGATGATTGGCAGTGTGCATTGCAACGGCATCTGGATCATGATTGATCGCGATGTCAACGTGCCGTCCGAGTGCGAGTTCAATACCTGTCGATGCACCACCACCGCCGGCGAAATTGTCAACGATCAGTTCGTCGTGGATGTCGAGGATGTGTTGTTTCATGCCATCTCCAATTTCAAACCGGCTTGAGCCGTGCGCTCGGCTTGCAGTGCTTCATAATCGCGGTTCAGTTCGCATCCGATCCAATTCCTACCCAGATGCTGCGCTACCTGACCGACGGTGCCGGAGCCAAAGAAAGGATCGAAAATAATATCGCCGACACGCGATCCGGCCAGAATACAAGGCTCAACCAGTGCTTCGGGGAACGTCGCGAAATGTGCGCCGGTGTACGGTTGCGTCGGGATTGTCCAGACACTACGCTTGTTGCGCGTGCCAGCGTAGTCGATATTCTCTCTGTCGGCGCGATGTTGGGCTTGTTGTCCTGGCGGGGTGCCTTCTTTTGTTGATCGAGCGAAAGAGTTTTTCTTTGAACCGCTGTACCGACCGATCAATCCGTTATGTCCTCCTTTGCCGGTGTCCCATCCGGATGGTACATGCTGTTTTTTCCGATACGCTTCTGGGTTCAAGTTCTCTTTTGAATCGTATCCAAGAGTACGATTCCGTACTACCCCGGCGTCGCGGTTTTCGTGAGTTGTTGCGTCTTCTTTGATCGCGGCAGCGTCGAAATAATATTTTCGACTTTTTGATAGAAGAAAAATATATTCATGCGATTTCGTGCATCGATCCTTAATGCTTTCGGGCATCGGATTTGGTTTTGACCAGATAATATCTTGGCGCAATATCCATCCAGCGGCTTGCAATGCAAACGCTACGCGCCACGGGGATCCTATAAGGTTTTTTGTTCTTAGCCCGGTGAAAGTTTTTTGGCGTCCGATAGAGGTGTTTCCGTGTAAATCCTTGCAATGTTTTCCCCCCGTGCTACCGCCCCATTTATCATCGTGTGCATAGCTGTCTCCGAGATTAAGCCAGAGTGTTCCGTCATCAGCTAATAGCTGGCGACACAATGAAAATACTTCGACCATATTTTTCACGTACTCATCGACAGTGCTTTCTAAACCAAGCTGTCCTTCTACGCCGTAGTCTCGTAGCGCAAAGTACGGCGGGCTGGTGATGATGCAATTAACGCGCACGCCAGACTTGATCATGTCTCGCATGATTGCGCGGCAATCTCCGAAGTGGCAGCGGTTAAGCCAGTTCATGCTGCGATATCCTGTTCCGCAAGTTCGCAAAATACGCCACACGAAAACCAACAGACGATTCTTTTTTTCACAATGCAATCTCCGGGAAAGCATCGTGTATCACGCCGTCGAGCGTGCGGCCTGCGCGTTTAGTGCCGCAGCGGAACATGACCCCTCTGTTGTATGGCGGAGGCAGTCCAGAAGGAGGGCGTTCAATCGTTTTGTGATGATATTTCGTATCGCATAGACAATTTGGTGCCCATTCTCCCCACTGCTTAAAAAAGAACGGCACACCAGTGCTTACGCATTGATCTCGCAGGGAGCGAACCCATTCAGGATGCATCGGTCGGGCGTTTTTGCCGGATTCTCCGCCGACTATTAGCCAGTCAAGTTTTGTTAAGTCCGTTTCGACAGAACTATTCTCAAAGTCGGGATCATTAACAGCCGCTATCCACCTGCCTTCAAGTACGTTGTACGTTCCAGGTTCGTTTCTCCATTTTGGTTTTAATCCATAATCGTCAAGACACAATAAATCAATCGCCCCAAGCAACGGCTCCGCACTGATAAAGCGTAGCGCTGCCGGTGTCTTGAGAAGTAGCGGTATGCGTTCGTTCGCTATCTGTTGATCCTCAACAGAGACGCCAAGCCAAATACGCGGGTGCGGTTCTGATGATTGATATAACACTTGGTCATAGATTCCGTCAGGCTCAAATCCTCCGCCATAATGAACCGCATGTCTTGCCCATGTTTCTGATCTATTTGTTGAAAGATATTTTTGCATACGCTCTGGGCGTTTCGTTAATATTTGAAACACATGCCCGTCAATGCAGTTACGCCTTAAATACAAACACGACCACATGACCCCGAACACACTATCAATAAAATCGTCCGGTACATTCTCGTGGAACAGATCGCCGCGCGGGCAGACGAAAATCTTCTTCGGCTTCTTTGTCCGTAGCGGCTCTTCCAGTTTTTCCGGGTGGCAGCGAACGTCGGTAAATGCGCGTCCGTACCAGATCGACTTTGGGTTCTTCGACCAGCGTTGCGTAACCTCACGCTCGGCGTAGCAGTGCTTGCATCCTTGCGATACTTTCGTGCATCCGGTTACCGGCGACCACGTCGTATCAGTCCATGAGATTTGACTTTTGTTCATGATTTATTCGTTGCTTACTGCTACGCGCAACGCTGGCGGCGAGTGCATCCGTTGCTGTTCGCGTTCATAGGCTATTTTGCAATGCTTAGGTTCAGCAAAAAAGACCAAATCGACGACGAAACGGGCAATGCACCAGCCAATTAGTGGGTTTTCCTGCTGTGATTTGCGCCAGCAGCGCGCCGACAGGGTTTCGTCTGCCCAGCCATCACGAATCGGAAGCAGTGCATTGATAAGCTGGTCAAGCGCAATCAATACTTGCAGCAACCAAAATTGCAGATATTTCAGAAAGCGTTTGAATTTTTTCATGGTCGTTATATCTTTTTCACAAAAGGATACCGATGGGGCATAAAGCCCCGCTTTCATTAAAAAGGCTTACCGAAAAAGAACGGTACGCCGGTTTTTTCTTTGATCGTCTGGATCATGGTCTTTGTCGCGTCTTCGAGCGCTTTGTCGTGGCGCAGCAATTCGTACCAAAACGTCAATCGTCCTTCACGTACTCGGTAGCGCAGGCGTACTTCGATCCGGTATGCATCACCGCTCCAGAAAACCGGAATACCGATATTGAAGCGATCAAACATTTGCATTTTCTGGATCGTCGCGTCATCGTCCTTATCGATAAACGCCATTTCAACTCCACCGGACTGCAAACGGATGAAACTCTTGAAACGCGCATCTTGGTTCGCTTCAAATTGCAGCGCCATGTCGAGCATTTGCACGCCAGACGCGCTGCCGTTGTGACTGGTGATATCGCTCATGTTGTCCTCAATGAACATCGCGAATTCAATTTGGCTCATCAGCTTTTTGTCTGATCCTGTCCAGCGCTGGAACTCTTCGCTGTATTCCGGCAAGAATTTGGCTGTATGGTCGCGCCATGCCGGTTTATCTTCGTCTTCGCCGTGATCGTTCAAGATGGACAAAAAGTTGACTTTACAATCACGATAATCGACATCACACCAGACAGTTGCGTAAGCAAGCGAGCCGTGGCGCTTGATGTAGTCGATGAAGCTGTCCGCGTCGTTTAATTCAACGGCGGCTATTTTGCGGCGCGGCGTTGGACGTAATTGAATATCATCGTTATATTTGGTTGTCCAGCCAGGCGGCAGCAAGGCCATTTGCTGATCTTCGCTTGCTGCACTTTTGATGATAACGGGCGACTTCATTTCACGCGCCAGCGTTTCGGCGATATTTTCTGTTCTGGCAAGTTCTTCAAAAGTGGTATCGTTCATAGTGCTTCCTTTCGATTAAGCGGTNNACTTTTTGCGGGACAACTTTCAGTTCCTTCGGTGCTCCGCCGGTAACTTTCAAGTCGAGTTTTTCTTGCTTCGGGTCGTCGATAACAAGATTTCCTTCCGGCGTTGCAAACATAAGCGCTTCAAGCGGCGCTTCAAGTGGTTTCTTGAGTTGATGCTTGCCGGTGATCAGCATGGCCCACCGCGCGCGGCTGGCTTGACAGTGATCGTCAAAACGAGCGTGCCGGCTTTGCCGGTTTCGGAAACCGCGTTAACAAGTTCGTTCATTTTGTCGCTGGCAACGTCGATGAATACGCCTCCACCGATGTGCCGCAGGGTGTCGGTAATAGGTTGTTGCATGTCACTCTCCTATGTTGTTTTCGCGCCATCTTTCGCGCGCGAGGGTTTTTACTTGCTCAATAATTTCTTTGCTGTGATGCTTTGCCAGATCTTCAAGATACGTTTTATGCGTGCCCCGTTTGCCGTGTTTGATAAGCGTTGTTGCCCAATCCCATATCGCGCAGTCGAGCGGATATGATTGCCCCGGCACATGCTTCCATTCGGGCTTCTTAAGCACCGACAAAGCAAAGCACCACAGCCGCGCCAGCTACGGCACCGAGTAAGATCAGGTATAACGCATTGCGTTCAGCGCGTTTATCGCGCTCGCTCATCGCCAATAATTGGCAACATGTCAGTCGGTATTTTTCCATGGTCAAATCCTGTTCTTCGTCAGATGCCACGCTGCACTGTGGCAATATCCTTTTCGGCGGTAATAGCGGTAATGCTCGATCATGTCGAGTAGTGTTTTAAGCATCTTCATTCCACGCCCTCCTGTTTATGCTGCTGGAGATACCCGCAACGCTCGGCGAGTAATGCGTATCCGACAATATCGAGCCAGTGGTCGCGGTGTGATGCGTCATTTATGGATCGGGCTAGTTTCAAGGCGATCATCATCTGGCAGACCATCGCCGGTGTGATGTCGGTTCCTGTGATGGCAGCCCACATTGACGCGATTGTTTCAAGATTGCGCCCAGGTTCGCCATGTGTCTTTTCGCGGTCGCCGTAGATGATTTCGGTTGCTTCTTCTGCTAGTGTTTTTTCCTCATTGTTAAAAGGTGCGCCTAATATCTCGGTGGCTTTCTGGATGGCATCTATCAGTGGTTGAAATAAATGATGGGTCATACTGCTGCCTCTTGTGCCTGTGCTTGTTTTTTGGGGTAATACGGATATCGGATGTAGATCGTGATCGGTAACGTGTCATATGCTGTCAGCTGCCACTTTTGATCAAACGAATCGCTCTCGCTACGCTCGGCGGTGATTCCTTTTTTTTCGAGCAGCGATATCAGATCAGCGGCGCGTCCGGCGGATGCTGTGACATGCAAAGCTAAGCTGGTAAAGTTGCCGCTGCCGGTGGTGATCGGGTAGACGGTGGGCGTGACAGGAAATCCGTGTGCGGCGATAGAATCAGAGATGCGTTCAAGTTTCGCGATGTCTGCTGCGCTGGCACGCAGCACGGCAATATGCAAATCTTTCTCGCTCTTGACGCTCGCAATGGTTTTTTCAAGTAGATTCATGGTCAGCTTTCCGTTGTTGCGCCCTTGACCGCGAACATCGCGGCAATCTCAATGTGGCGCATGGCTTCGTTCATGCATCGGTCGGTCTCGGCGTTGCGCTTCGAGCAGGTGATACGCTGGCATTTACTGATCATCGTCGCTGCTAATACCTTAATTTCAGTCACGCTGTCTTTGCCGCTTGGGTTATGGTCAAGCCGTACCATTTCAATGGCCGAAGGAGTGATGCTTCCTTTAATTGCGATCCTCATTTTGTTCCATCCTTTTTCCAGCCAAACAGTCCTTTAATCAAATAGCGAAAATCCCTCATCGTGCGCTGGAAGCGCTTCGGCTTGATAGGTGGCAGCGTTTTCATGATGGTGCCTATTTCTTTATTGATCCGCACAAACTCGGCGATGTTTGCCGAAGGAAGGTTTTCCACTGCCTTTCGTGCTTCTTCAATACGTTTGGCAAAGGTTCGCGCAGTGATCATCAATGCACCTTGACCATCATTGCGGTTACGTTGTCAGCGTCGCTTCCGGTGATCAGCGTTCCGTCGTAGCGATGCGGCGCGGTCATCGTGCCGATAAATCGCCAGCCGGTTTGGCCTGAGAGTTCTTGGCATTCGATTCTTGCGCCGGTGGGCAATGTGGCCGTGCATGTATAGCGATATTCTCCGCGATTGTGCGCCGCCGTGACCGTGTTTTCATTCGCGATAGCAGTGAGCAGCATGTGATGCGTGATCGTGTCGCCTTCTGCCGCTTTGATAACGATGATCCAGTCGCCGTTTAGCCGGGCAATCAGGTCGCGCGCGGCGGCTGGTGGTTGCGGCGGCCATTCAAAGCTGGCAAGCGATTCAGCAGCAGAGGGCAGGGCAATCAAAACGACAATGATGGCGGTAAATATACGTTTCATGATTTCTCCTTGGTTATTGGTCAGACGTGATTTCTTGGGCAATGTTTTCAACGACATCAACGGCAACGCCTACGGCTGACGCTACGGCGATGACCGTCAATCCATCTGCCAGAAGTTTCGCGATCTTGCTTCGCGACACATCATCGCCTTCCATGCCACCAACAACTACATCAATGGCGTTTTCTATTGAGTCCATGATAAATCCAAACATCGTTATCCTTTTTTTGTTATTGCTAACGACGCTTATAATACTTAAGTATTTTATATTGTCAATACCTAAGTATTATTTTTCACAAGAAAAGTATTTTTGCAAATAGAAATATCCTAAGCGCACTTATATATGCTTAATGTATAAATTGAATAATAAGGGTTGTAAGAAAAGTTTGTTGCGTCCTTGAAACCTGCCAAATAGGACGCATATATATTTATAGCCATGTGGCTATTTTTGGAGAAAAATAATGACAAAAAGTCCTATTGGAACAACAGCAAAGACAGGTGAAAACTGCCCTGAGAGCGGGGTGTGGAAATCTAAAGATTCGCCGTCAACGACTGCACCAATCGCGAAGGGAAACAAAATGCCTCCCCATAACGATAAAGCGGTAATTTGGGAGCTTATTAAATACGCTTAACTTTGTGGAAATGCGGAACATCGGGCGAGACTTTTGTCTCGCCAGAATTTTTCCTTTATAGGGGTAGGGGCTAAGTGTATACGTCTAGGGCTAGACGTCATTTGCTATGGTGAGAAAATCTGATTCAGCAAGTATGCGAATGTTTCCGCCAGTTTTAATGATTTCTTCTGCTTTTAAGTGCTTACTGCTTTTTTCTTTTCCGGCAAGTTTTTGAATATCTTGATCGCCGACAACAAGCAGCGTTGTTTTTTTTGAGACGCTGTCTTTAACCTCACATCCAGCATTTGCAGCAATATTCGCGGCTTCTTGGCGGGTTATGGTTAATGATCCTGTAAATACAATCACTTCTCCATACAAATGCCCTTCGGGGTTTCCGCATCTTGAAACAGAGGTGAAATTTGTTGGTGATATCGGTTGCGCGGTACGCTTTAACCACCACGCAACATTTTTCCCGCTAGCTGTCATCGCTTTCGCGAAAATAGTACCTGCAACAATGGCGTCGCTTAATGCGTCATGATGACGTGAATTATCTATGCTCAAAAACTCAGCAACACGAGCAAGTCCGTAGCCTTTATAGCTGAATTGCTCCCATTGGCGACGTACAACTTTTGCCACATCAAGCCATGTGATGTTGTCCATTTTTCCCGGTAGTGCTTGATTAAGTGCTGACCGATCAAAGTGTGTATATGTTGCGATTACTGAATTTTGAGCGGATGCGATGATTCTTTCAGATAAATCTTCAATTGTCGGTGCGCCGCTTACCTTTTTTTCATTGATTCCGTGAATATCAATATTCATCCAGCTAAAATGCGTTTTCGGATTGACGTATGAAGACCATTGACTAATGATCTCACCGTTTTGAAACGTAGCGACGCCAATTTGGCATATACTGGCGATTGATTCGTTCGCTGTTTCAACGTCGATTGCAGTAAACCTCATTTTTTCTTCTTTATTTTTGTACCCACTTACCAACCACAACGCCGCAAATCATCGCGTCGTCTCGCAAAGGTATAATTTTTTCTGGCCAATCTGGGTTTAAAGGGCGCAAATATTTCTGATTGCCTTCAATAATGAGTTGTTTGAATGTCGCTTCTTTAGAGTTTTCGAGTCGGACAATAACGCATTTTTTATGATTATGTGCAATATCTGGATCAACGAAAATAATATCGCCATCTTGGTATTCTGGCTCCATGCTTGCTCCGCGAACGCGTAACGCAAATGCGTGCTCGCTAACCTTTACAATACATGGCAGCCAATCTTCGGCGTCGCCTGGCAGAAAATTATCGATAATGCCGCACCAATCGCCGGCCTGAACCCATGAAATTAAAGGTACTTTCCTGTGAAAATCTGGTGCATGGTTGATCGTATCATCGAGACGATAGTCTCCGATTACATCCTTTATACGCTGGTTGGATGCGTTTTCGGCCATCTTTAGAATTTCTTCGATGGAGATTTTTGGATCAAGAAGCGATTCTGCTGTTACGCCAAGAAGTTTTGCAATTGCTGTGGTGTATTTAGATAGTTCTGTGTCACCGCGCTCAATCTTGCTGATCGCGCCTTGAGTGACCCCGATGTTTTTGCCAAGCCAGTTTTGAGAAACATCTTTGCGTTTTCGCAAAGCTGCTATCTTTTTTCCTGCTATTTCATTTGGATAATTACTCATGTAATGAATCTACTATAAAATAAAAATACTTAGGTATTGACAATGAATTACTTAGGTATTAAATTGTGCGGCATGGATATTCAACAGAGGATTTTTGAAATTAGGGCGGCAGGGCTATCGCAAGCTGAAATAGCGTGCCGCATAGGTGTTTCTCAAGGCGCTGTCAGTCATTATGAAACTGGCCGTCGCAAGCGCATGTATTCCGATACACATGAAAAACTGATTGCGCTTTATCAAGAGCTTTTCGGCAGCAAGAATAAAGAGGCGGCATGATGTTTTCATCTTATTTTCATGTACTCAAGAAGACCTCTGATGGCAGCACGCACCTCGTCGGTGCTAATAAGTTCGTGCTTCCACAATTCATTCGTTTTGGTTTGGTGTGTGGCTTCGCGATAGCGTTCAACAGCAGCATAAAAGCCTCTTCTTTTCCACCATGGTTGGAGCAGTCCGAGAAATTCAATCTGGAGGTCGCTCAGGTGCTTCATGTTAGTCATACGAGTGAGTTCTCTCTCAAGCAATGCCCTACATTCAATAGCAATCGCGTTGTATTCACGCCGCTGCTCGATTTTCAGATCGTTCCGGTAAGTGAATTTAGTGGTGATGTAGGAAGCAATGGCGGCAACAAAAAGCAATTTTCCGATTTCAAGGACTGTGCTTGTTTCAATGATCATGATGATCTCCCTTTATGGGCATATGTGTTCGCTATTGTTATCGGTGGCGGAATCGGGCATTTGCTGGGGAGGTGGCTATGATGCAAATGGGACGTATTGAACTTCCAGACGTGGTTTCCGTGCAAAGTCCGGCGATTGCCAAAATAAAAATCATTCCCGACATGTCCGAATACCGATCAGCGCTTGATCTTGTCGCCAAGTCGCCTGAACTCATTCAAGGCGTTCTCAATGGCAGCATTGACCTGACTCCTGTACTTGGAAAGGTCAATCTCAAACCTGTTTCCGCAGACGCATTCGATGGGCTGGTTGCTGTCAAACCATCCGACAGTCTCCGTAAAGCTATTGCCGCAATGGGGGCAGTCGATGGTTAATTCATGCTCTTCAATATTCATGGCGTTCCTTTCGTTTGTGCGTTCGGTGTGTGGTGCTCCGATTTTACAGCGATTGGAGCGCCTCCCGTTCCTGCCTATTTTTTTGCATGACCATGTGAAAACATGTGAAAAACCTTTTTCCGGTGGTTTCCGATGGTGAAAAACTCAACTCAAATGACTTTAGATTTCACGCCAGGATTGACATCCCGGTTCCGGTCATTGCGTGAATGTGTTTCGGCGTCTGTTTATTCCTGCCCGCGCGGATTGTCGTCGATTGCCGCCGATCTGGACATGTCGCCGTCGGAACTGACCAAGCGGCTGAATCCGGACGGTTCTGAGCCGCGTCCGTTGCGTGTGGACGATCTGGAAAAGATTGTCTGTGCCACGGGCGACAACACACCTATTTATTGGCTGATTGAGCGTTTCTTGCGCAGCGACGAAGCGCGGCGCTCTTCGGCCATCAATCAATTATCCCATTTGCTGCCGCAGATCGAGCGGCTGCTTACGGAGGTGAAGTCATGAATAAAGCTAAATTGCTCAAGGTTTGTGTTTGTGGGCTAACCCCGATTCACGAACTTGTGGTCAGTTATCACTTCGCCGTTGGGATGTGCCGCAATAATATTGCGCAAAGCGATGTGCTGCAATTCACAAAGACACTTATGGATGCCCTTGATAAGTATCAAGGGAGTGTTGTTGCCGTTATTGATGGTGAAGATAGCCATGAAAATATTAGCGCTGAAACAATAACGGCGTTTTCGGAATCGGCTAAAGAAATGGTACGCGCCGCGCAAGCGATGAAGGATGCTTTGTCGTCGCTTCCTGAAGCGGTGCAAGTAAAAATTACAGACCAAGCGGTAGGCGTTTAATGTTTACGGCGGTGCCTTTTTGTCGAATTGTGCTTTTTCAGATTTCCTGTCTGGGTTACCGCAATTCTATCACTGGCGCCGCCATCTTCTTCGGATGCCGGGGGTTGCTCCTCCCATTGATCACGGCACCGAGCGCCGGGCGTTCGCGCTCGGCGCGGCTTTCTACAAAGACATTATCAAGATCAATTTGTGTATTCAAGAATCTCTTTAATACATTTTATTCGATATTTTTTGACCAGTGTCTCATCGTTAGTTGCAACCTGAATTTCTTTGTCTTTTTCTCCGTTCCAGTCAAGAATTTTATTACAAGCATTACAAAATTCTTGAAATTTAGATGGGTCAATGGCCTTCGCAAGCCTATCGAGATCGCCGGCATTAATTGTAAGGCTCGGATTGGAAGGGCTTCTTTTTTCCAATATGTCTTGCAGATCAATAAGCTTTGCTCTCACTTTTGCCTTGATGTACTCATTGTCTTTGTGAAAAGCAAGCTCTTTCAAATTCTTAAAATTCTGCCTTTGGGCAAGGTACGCCGCAGCTACGGCAAACGACCCGCCGATTATGGCACCAATAATCGCCGCACAAAAAGAGTCCATTTGCTTTCCTTTATGGGTTGCGAAAATGATTGATTTTAAGCGAATAGCCGAAGCCGCGCTACAAAGCATCGATACGCTGCTGTCCGAGTGGTTGCCGGACGGGCAGCGTGAGGGCTACGAATATAAGGCACTGAACCCAACCCGCGCCGACCAGCGCAAGGGCAGCTTTTCGATCAACATGAATAACGGTTCATGGGCTGACTTTGCGACCGACGATAAAGGCGGCGATCTCATTAGCCTTTATAAATACCTGAACGATTGCTCAATGGTGGATGCCGCAAAAGCCGTGGCGCAACGTTTGTCAATAAGCATTGATTCCGACGCGCCAAAATCCACGCCAGCGCAAGCCAAGGATGGGGACAAGCGCCGTTCGGATTGGACGCCTGTGTTGCCGGTGCCGGAATCTGTGCCAGAGCCTCCGAAAGCGCATATCAAGCGCGGCAAACCAAGTATGGCGCCGTGGGCGTATCGCGATAGCGACGGGCGTTTGCTCGGCATGATTTACCGATTTGAAAAATCCGACTTCGGCAAGGAAATCTTGCCGTGCGTTTGGACGCGTAACGAAAAAACCGGTGCCACTGAATGGCGCTGGATGGCGTTTCCTGTGCCGCGCCCTTTATACGGGCTTGATCGTCTTGCCGCACGTAGCGATTGTTCTGTGCTTTTGGTTGAAGGCGAGAAATGCGCTGATGCAGCCGCACGGGAATTGAAAAACTCGGTAGTGATGACATGGCCGGGCGGCGCGGAAGCCTATGAGAAGGTGGACTGGTCGCCGCTTGCCGGGCGGCGCGTCGTGATTTTTCCAGATTGCGACGCGCAGCGCGAGAAATGCTCCCGTGCCGAAGTCGCTTCGGGTGTGGAACCCAACGGCAAACCCATTTTGCCGGAAAGCAAACAGCCCGGAATGTCCGCCGCTGAAAACATTGCCAAGCGGCTTGTCGAGATCGGATGTCGCGTCAAGATTGTCAATATCCCGAAGCCCGGCGAGAAGCCAGGTNNCAATATCCCGAAACCTGGCGAGAAACCGGGCGGATGGGACATTGCTGATCTGATTGCCGAAGGTGTGACTGGTGATGATCTCGCAAAATGGATTTGCGGCCGGTTGCGTGACCCGTCTGAAAATAAAAAAAAGGCGATGACCCAATCTTCGGCTGGCGCAGGCCAGATGGCAAGCGACGGCGATGATGAGGATTGGCGCAGGCAGCTTTTTTTGAAAGACGGAAGGATCATTGATTGCCGAGAGAATATCCATACTTTTTTGACCCATCATCCGGTCTGGCGCGGTGTGATCTGGCTGGATACGTTCGCGCGCAAGGTGGTACGCCGCTTGCCTGCGCCTTGGGACAATCCCTTGACATTCAAGCCGGGCGTCGAGTGGCAATCACATGATGACCTTCGCCTTGGCGAATGGCTGGCTAGCCATGAAAAATTATTGGTGCGCTCCGTCGAAAACCTTTCACTCGCCATCGGCTGGGCGGCCAGCGAGGAAAACGCACAATGGCATCCCGTAAAAGATTATCTGGAAGGGTTGGAATGGGATGGCGTGTCGCGCATCGATAGCTGGCTTTCTGTCTACGCCGGAACAAAGCGCGATGAATACACCCGCCTTTCCGGCAGGATGTTTTTAATAGGTATGGTCGCGCGAATTTATCAGCCCGGCTGCTCCATGCGGCATATGCCGATTTTGGAAGGCATGCAATACATTGGGAAATCATCGGTGTTCCGCATCCTCGGCGGCGAGTGGTTTAGCGATACCCCAATCGACCTTAAAAACAAGGACGCTTATTTGCAGATTCAAGGGCGATGGCTGTATGAAATCGCCGAACTTGATACGTTCAACAGGTCGGAAACGTCCAGCATCAAGGCGTTTATTTCAAGCACGGTTGACCGTTTCCGCGCACCTTATGATCGGGCTATGAAGGATTATCTCAGGCAGTGCGTGTTTTGCGGCACGGTCAACGGCGATGATTATTTCAAGGATGAAACCGGCAACACGCGCTACTGGCCATTGAAGGTTGAAGAGGTTGGGCAGATCGACATGGAAGGATTGGCGGCAGTGAGAGACAGTTTATTCGCCGAAGCGGTGCATCTTTTCAAGCAGGGCGTGCGTTGGTGGCCGACGCGCGAGGAACAGAAAAAATATTTCGACCATGAGCAGGACGCCAGAATTGCGCCAGATGCGTGGATACCTCATATTGACCACTGGTTGCGCGGTAGTACCAGTATGAAAGAAGTATCGATGAACACCATCATCGTCGATTGCCTAAAGATCGAAATATCCAAGGTGGACAACATGAAACAGATGACAACGCGCATCGGCAGGGTGATGCGCCGTCTTGGCTGGGGTAAGAAGCGGTACACCAGCGGCAAGCGTGATTATTACTATATACGCCCTGATGATTATGGAAAAGACGAAGAGGTGTTGAGCGGTGAACCTCCCTTCTGATCGTGAATTAAACCGTATGGCTTGGGATCGCGTGCAGAGTTTTTATCCGCGTGTTCGCGATGCCATTTATGCGCGCGAGCCAGGGTTAGACAAACGACTGGCGCGAAAGCGTGCGTTAAAAATTACGCAAGACAGCTTTCATGATGTGCGGGATATGATGCGGCGCGGCGAATCCGGTTTGCCGACTGCTATTGCCGAGATTGTGAATGTTCGTGTGGATGACGATACATGGATGCTATGAAAGAACTCTGTAACATGGTTGCGCCTTTACTGCCAGGGATCGGTGGTGTGGCGATGTGTCGGGCGTTTTCGTCCGACATCGTCCTACCTTCCGGAAAAGGTAGGACGGCGCAAATCGGCTACCAGAGCCAATCCGTCCTACCGTCCTACACGTCCTACCTACCACTTAAAACACACGGAAATCATTGCGCGCTCGTTACGCGTAGGCACGCGAGATGTTTCAATTCCTACATGGATATGGGTAAGACGTGTAGGACATTAGGACAGTTATTTGTTTTCTTTAATTTTTTTTTGTCCTACTTCTTTTTCAGTTTAGATGAGGTTAGACAGATGAAATTTGGCATGAGCCATAACATCGGTTCGGTGTTGCTCACGGGATTTTAAAATTATGAATGATGCTTTTCTTTTCGATGATGCCCATGCGGCGCTTTCGTTTGCTTTCCATTACGCGCATCGGCAGCATGTCGGTTCGCCGCTTGGGAAACTTTGGAAGCCGTCGTCAGAAGGAGGAAAGGGGCTGTCTGGCGTTGATGGCGCCGCTCAGGCAGGGATGATCCGCGCCGAAGCTGAGCGGTCCGGGCATTCCGGGTATCTTTCTTTGATAGCAAGGTATGCTCCGAAGCGTTTGCGTTGCGATTGCGGCCGGGCGTGTTGCAGTGGTTATCGGGCAAATGAGGAATGGCAAGAATCGGTGGCGGTGCTTGGCGATTTGTCTATCAGGGCGTTGAGTGGTTGTGTGTCTAACCGTCGTTTGCGGGTCGGGATCGTCAGGCGATATTTCGGCGAACGGATCAAGTTGGCTGAGCTTGCGGGATTATGTGGCGTCGCCGAAAATACGGCCAGCGCGCATAACGGCAAGATTGCTCGATACTTGCGGGAGATTGAATCGGCGGCGTGGCTGATCGTTTCGGACAGGCTAATTTCAGCCGAAATTGTAAAAAATGAACAGGCCGCTTGACATTGCGTGAAAAAGCCTCAAAATAGGCTCTAATTTGATAAACCTCAGAATTGTATCCAGCCCGCGCATATCGCCGCGGGCTTTTTTATTCCCATGCCAGTCAGACCAAAAAGCATTTGCCGTCATCCAGGATGCGGTACGGCGATTAGTGCGCCCGGATATTGCGAAAAACATATCGATGACGCGCGGCAATGGGATAACAAGCGCTTCGCGCGCGCGCGGCAAAAGCGTCGAGCATTAGCGACGAACAGTTCATCGTGGCGGTTATTGCGTGAGCAGGTGTTGCGCGAACAGCCGTTGTGCATCATTTGCCTTGAGAAAGGGAAGTTTGTCCAGGCAACGGTTGTCGATCACGTCAATGGAAATGCAATGGATAACAGCAGATCAAATTTGCAATCGCTTTGTGCTTCGTGCCATTCGGAAAAAACAGCGCGTGAAGACGGCGGGTTTGGCAATGTGAAAAAGAATCAACGGGGGGCGGGTCAAAAGTCTGAGCCGCTTGTTTCCGATTCGCGCCCTCAGTCATATTTTTGCGTGCGCAAGTTTCATAGGGGGGGTATCTGATGGGTATGAGAGGCCCTGCGCCGAAGCCTCCTGTCTTGAAGCTGCTGGAAGGCAATCGCGGGAAACGTCCGATCAATCTTGCCGATGGTGTCAACCCTACGGTTGAGGTACCTAGCATACCGAAGCACTTGAGACGCGAAGCACGTAAAGAATGGAAGCGTATTACTCCACATCTTTACGAACTTGGCTTGATAAGCCAGATTGATCGCGCCGCACTTGAGATGTATTGCCAAGTGTACGGACACATGGTTGAGCTTAATATCGCTCAGGGAAAAAGGATTGATGCGTTGATCGCGCGTGGCGTTGATTATTATGAAGCGGTCGAGGCGACCAGCATCATGAGTACAGCCAGCGGATACAAGCAAGAATCTGCGCTGGTATCAACGATAAAGAATTTACGCAAAGAATGCTTGAATTATTTGCAGCAATTCGGCCTGTCACCGAGCGCCCGTGCGCGCGTGACGCCATCGAACAATCAGCTTTCACTGCCAGGCATGGGACAAGAACAAACCGGCTGGGGATCGTTTAAAACAGCATGAACTATTCAGAGCGCGCATTACGGTACGCCGAACAGGTCGTTGCCGGGGGAATCCCTGCCTGTCGTTTTCATCGTCTGGCCTGTGAACGGCAAATGCACGATATTGAGCGCGCGAAAACTGGCTGGCTTTACCGTTACGATGCCGATGCTGCTAACCGAGTATGTCAGTTTATCGAATTGTTGCCGCACATTAAGGGCGAGTGGGCGCGGCCCAAGCTGATTGATGGGGGGATGCAATACCCAAAAATTCGTCTTGAAGATTGGCAATGCTTCATTTTGTGTACCGTATTCGGTTGGATGGGTGTCGAGAATAACCGCCGGCGGTTTACCCGCGTATATGAAGAAGTACCACGCAAGAATGCCAAGTCAACGAAGGTTGCCGGTGTCGGGCTGTACATGTTTGCTGCGGATGGTGAGCCGGGCGCGGAGTGTTACAGCGTCGCGACGACAGGCGAGCAGGCGCGCATCGTCTGGGGGGACGCCGCCAGAATGACCGA
>DBDN01000071.1:0-135 GCA_002293615.1 Betaproteobacteria bacterium UBA931
TACCGCAACAATCCCCGCGAGAAAAGGCCAGCCGTCTTTGGCAAAACCAATGGCTTTGTCCAGTAATGATGTTTCTGCCACGGGAGGAGGCGGTGTCGGCCTGCGCCGCTGTTGCTGCTGTGCTTGCTGCTGTGC
>DBDN01000071.1:350-33822 GCA_002293615.1 Betaproteobacteria bacterium UBA931
TCTTCGTCCAGCGCTTTCTGGAGCGCAACCATATTTTCACTTGCCTGCGCACCGGTCTGCGTAGCACTGCCTTCTTTGTCGCTCACGCCCGAACCCGCCGAAACTTCAAGCCGCCCATCAGAAGGGGCGGCTTGCCCTTCTTCCGTGATTCTCGGCGTGATGGTGCCGGTTGTTGTCTGTATGCCGGCTTGCTCATCATCCGTCGGTGAACGCGCCGCCAATGCGTTGCGATAATTACGCCATTCGTTGACCTGAACACGCACAATCTTACGCGCTTCGTTCTGTGAGGCCTCGGAAAATATGCTGTCGGCCGGAATTTCCAAAATAGCGCCGGCACGCAGACGGTTCATGTTCTTACCCTGGAATGCTTTGGGGTTGGTCTGATACAACGCAACCAACGCTTGTTCCAGCGAAACTTCTTGCGGCTTAAACGCATTGGCGATATCGGTCAGCGTATCGCCGCGTTCAACTACGTATGTATTATCGCCAGAAGCCATTTTCTGGCCGCTGGGCGCGATCGGCGGTTTCGCGCGAAGATTTTCCCTCCGGTTTTCTGCGCTCTTCTCTTTTTGTTGAGAACTTTCCTGCACCTCGGCGCGACCTGCCATCGTTGCCTGCTGCGCCGGGATAATCGGTTCCGGCGCACTCACCGTCGGCGGATCCAACAAAAGTGTATATTCGCGCAACGCATGCCCTGTTGGCCAAGCCACTTCGATAAGAAGGTCAAGATAGGGTTCGGTAACGGATTGCGGCGAAGCGATTTTCAAATAGGCACTACCGTCTGCCCGACGCTCAACAGCCACCTGCGTTCTTGCCAAGGCCGCCTGATAAACCAGATCTCTCTGCTGATAAACGTTCGGCGAAGCGATACTTGCCTTAAGATCGGCAAATTCTTCTTTGGTGCCCATCAGTTCGATTTCAGCACTTAACGGATGCCCCAGATAGGACTTTACCGTCATTTTTCCCAAACCCAGTGCCCAGACACTTTGCGACAAGACGAGCGCGCCTGCCAACAAACTTAATTTAAAAATATGTTTTTTTTGCATTGCGAAACCCTTGGGGAGAACCTTTGCTAAAGGTAACATAACATCATGAACTTACGTTCGCAAGCTAAACCTTTAGTTTAGCTTTTAAGAAATTTTGCACACGCTCGGCCAATCTTCACTTTTTCTTATGTTCTTTCGCCAAAATCTACTAGAAATTGCGAATCTCCGGCAAAAAAGCACCATTCCTAGTAGCCATGCTTTTGCCAAAAAAGTGTTGCAAATCATGCGTATTCTAAATAAATCCAATACAAAAAAGTACCTACGACCACGCTTGCCGGAACATCTCTTTTCAACATTGCCTTCATTCCATTCGCAGAAAGCCAAAGAGTCCGGCAGAACTGGAAGTATCCTCTCTCTTAGAATCAAACGGAAGCTTTTTGCGCATATAAAAAAGCACACGATGCCGACTGTGTGCTTTTCGTCATAATTTGACTTGTGGTTTGAACTTTAAACTTGTTTCAAAAAGGATCAATACCGCCGCACAATCGCCAGCATCCGCCGTACCGGCTCGGCGGCACCCCACAACAATTGATCACCGCAAGTAAACGCGCCCAGATAGCACGTGCCCATATTCAGCTTGCGTAAGCGCCCGATGGGTACCGTCAATGTCCCGCTGACCGCAGCTGGCGTCAATTCCCGCATTGAAACTTCACGATGATTGGGTACCACTTTCACCCACTCGTTATCTTCGGCAATCAGACGTTCGATTTCGGCAACAAGCACGTCACGGGTAAGTTTGATCGTCAACCCTTGGGCATGACAACGCATGGCACTGACGCGTACGCATATGCCGTCCATCAAAATCGGATTTTTTTCACGACCAAGAATTTTGTTGGTTTCCGCCTGTCCTTTCCATTCCTCACGGCTTTGACCATTGCCCATTTCTTTATCGATCCATGGGATCAAGCTGCCTGCAAGCGGCACCCCAAAATTGGCAACCGGAATCGCGCCGCCGCGCAGCGTTTCGGTAACTTTTTGGTCGATTTCAAGAATCGCCGATGCCGGATCCGACAAATTCTGCCGAACGGCATCGTGCAGCACGCCCATTTGCGCCAACAGTTCGCGCATATTCTGTGCGCCCGCGCCGGACGCCGCTTGATACGTCATTGAGCTGATCCACTCGACCAGTCCCGCCTTAAACAGACCGGACAGCGCCATCATCATCAGGCTGACCGTGCAGTTGCCTCCGATAAAATTTTTCACGCCTCGATCAAGCGCCGTATCGATCACGTTGCGGTTGACCGGGTCGAGCATAATCACCGCATCGTCTTTCATACGCAATGCCGACGCCGCATCGATCCAATAGCCTTGCCAGCCGATTGCGCGCAACTGCGGATAAATTTCATTGGTATAATCGCCGCCTTGGCAAGTAACGATGATGTCCATTTCGGCAAGCGCTTTGATATCTTTGCCATCAAGCAGTTTTTCCGACGCGCTGCGAACAAAATCCGGCGCCGCGCCGCCGACATTCGATGTGGTAAAAAAAGTAGGCAACAAATCGGCAAAATCGTTCTCTTCACGCATGCGCGCCATCAGCACAGAGCCGACCATCCCGCGCCATCCGACAAATCCTACTTTTCTCATCATCATTCCTTTTAAATCATCTCCGTATTCACACTATCCGCGCATTGCCTGCACGACAGCGTTACCCATTTCCTTCGTGCCGACTTTGGTCATGCCTTCTTCCCAGATATCCGCCGTACGCAAACCGCTGTCCAGCACTTTGACGACCGCTTTTTCGATACATTGCGCTGCGGCTTCACTTTGCAAACTGTACCGCAACATCATCGCTGTTGACAGAATCATCGCCAACGGATTGGCAAGATCCCGCCCGGCAATATCCGGCGCTGAACCGTGGCACGGTTCATACATCCCTTTGCCGTTCTCGTCGAGTGACGCCGACGGCAACATACCGATCGAACCGGTCAGCATCGATGCCTCATCGGAAAGAATATCGCCAAAAATATTACCAGTAGCAATCACATCGAACTGCTTCGGGTTGCGTATCAGTTGCATCGCGGCGTTATCGACCAGCATATGCGAAAGTTCAACATCCGGGTAATGCTTTGCTTCTTCGGTAAAAACATCGCGCCATAGCTGCGTGGTTTCCAGCACGTTCATCTTGTCAACCGAACACACCCTTTTATTGCGCTTTCGCGCCGCTTCAAACGCAACTTTGGCAATGCGGCGAATTTCCTCTTCCGAGTAAATCATCGTGTTAAAACCGACACGCTGTTGTTTCCCGTTGACGGTACGCATGTCAATCCCGCGCGGCTCGCCGAAATAAATATCGCCGGTCAACTCGCGTACGATAAGAATATCCAGCCCCGCAACGATTTCCGATTTTAATGTCGACGCTTCGGCAAGCTGCGGATAGACTGCCGCCGGGCGCAAATTGGCAAAAAGATTAAGTGCCTTGCGGATTCCGAGCAAGCCTTTTTCCGGGCGCTTTTCACGCGGCAACACATCCCATTTTGGCCCGCCGACCGCACCGAGCAACACCGCGTCTGCCGCCAGCGCTTTCGTTTTTGTCGCTTCCGGAAACGGATTATTTTCCGCGTCAACCGCGCAACCGCCGAGCAGCGCCTCATCTATCTCCAACGCCAACCCGTCACCGCGCAAAACAGCCAACACTTTGACGGCTTCCGCCATGATTTCCGGCCCGATGCCGTCACCACCAATCAATAATATTTTTTTTACCACAAATAACTCCGTGTTTACGAAACTTTTTGAAAAAGCCAAGGGGCCTGTTTTTTATATTGCGCCTCATAGGCGCGAATTTCATCGCCGTGCGCCAGCGTCAAACCGATTTCATCAAGGCCGTTGAGCAAACAGTGTTTGCGATGCTCGGTGACATCGAATACGAATGATTCGCCTCCCGGTGTCGTGACTGTTTGCGCGGGAAGATCAATCAGCAATTGATAACCTTCCTGTGCTTCGGTTTCACGGAACAATTGATCGACCACATTCTCCGGAAATACGATAGGCAGCAAACCGTTCTTATAACAGTTCCCGAAAAAAATATCGGCAAACGACGGCGCAATAACCGCCCGGAAACCATAATTATCCAGCGCCCACGGCGCGTGTTCTCTCGACGAGCCGCAACCGAAATTTTCCCGCGCCAGCAAAATGGAGGCATTTTGATAACGCGGCCGGTTCAATACGAAATCCGGATTCTTCGGACGGTTATCATTGTTTTTACCCGGCTCGCCATGATCCAAATAACGCCACTCATCAAAGAGATTCGGTCCAAAGCCCGAGCGGTGAATTGACTTTAAAAACTGTTTGGGAATGATCGCGTCGGTATCGACATTCGCCCGATCCAACGGGCAGACCAATCCTTTCAATACGGTAAAAGCTCTCACTTATATTTCCTCATTGCCGGAGTTCAGGTTTCAGGGATCAGTGCTTATGGCGCTTTACGCAAACCGCACACCCGTTTCTTGAATCCTTGCCCTCTAAAGCCAAAAATTATTTCTCTGCTGCTTTTTCAATTGCTTTGCCACCTGCCTGAACGTCTTTGCCGACGCCCTGAACTGTGTTGCAACCAGAGAGAATACCCAGCGCCATCAGAATGGTCGCGACCAATACCAAATGTCTCATGACCTCCTCCTTCTGTGTAATTATTAAACAGGAAAAGCCCTGCCATCATGAAGAAAGCGGCACAAAATGTCCAGCAATCGCCGCCGCCGCCGCCATTGCCGGGCTGACCAAATGCGTCCGACCACCTTGCCCCTGACGCCCCTCAAAATTTCGATTGGATGTTGACGCGCAACGCTCTTGAGGCGCCAAGCGATCTGCGTTCATCGCAAGGCACATCGAGCAACCGGGTTCGCGCCACTCAAAGCCGGCATCGTAAAAAATCTTATCCAACCCTTCTTTTTCCGCCTGCGCTTTGACCAGCCCCGAACCGGGCACGACTAAGACACGTTTTACGTTAACCGCTTTTTTCTTGCCGCGTACGACTTCCGCGGCCGCACGCAGATCCTCAATACGGCCATTGGTGCACGAGCCAATGAACACCGTATCAATATCGATCATCGTTATTGGTGTGTCGGGTTCCAGCCCCATGTATGCCAACGCCCGTTCCATACCTTCTCGCTTTACCGGATCGTTTTCATTTGCCGGATTCGGCACACGGCCATCAATACCCGTTACCATTTCCGGCGATGTCCCCCACGTAACCTGCGGAACAACCAGCGAAGCGTCTATCGTGACTTCCTGATCAAATTTGGCATCTCGATCAGACACCAGTTTTTTCCACTCCGCCACCGCGGTATGCCACGCATCTCCCGTCGGCGAAAACGTACGATTCTTCAGGTATTCAATCGTGACATCGTCCACGGCCACCAAGCCGGAACGCGCGCCCGCTTCAATTGCCATATTGCACAGTGTCATCCGCCCTTCCATCGACAACGCACCAACAGCATCGCCGGTAAACTCCATCGCGTAACCCGTACCGCCCGCCGTACCGATTTTGCCGATCAGCGCCAGTGCTAAGTCCTTAGCACTGACGCCCGGTTGTGTTTTGCCAGTAAAAGCAACGCGCATTGTCTTTGATTTTTTCGCAACCAAACATTGTGTCGCCAATACATGCTCGACCTCCGACGTGCCGATACCATGGGCCAGGCTGGCAAATGCGCCGTGTGTGGATGTATGCGAATCGCCGCACACAATCGTCATACCCGGCAACGTCGCGCCATGTTCGGGGCTCACTACGTGAACAATCCCCTGGCGTGGATCCATGAACGGGAACCAAGCCAACGCACCGGTTTCCTTGATGTTCGCCGCCAGTGTTTCTACTTGCTGACGCGACACCGGATCGGTAATACCGTCCAGCCCCGCTTCCCAGTTTTGGGTCGGCGTATTGTGATCAGTCGTCGCGACGATGGAGTCCACGCGCCACGGCTTGCGACGTGCCAGACGTAAGCCCTCGAATGCCTGCGGGCTGGTCACCTCGTGAATCAAATGGCGGTCAATGTACAAAAGTACGGTGCCGTCTTCTTCGCGCACAATATGGCTCGACCACAATTTATCGTACAGTGTTTGTCCTGACATATTTGCCTCTTTTACTCTTTGAGAGCCCGAGATTACGCTTTTCTTTTCCATGAATCAAATTCATATTTTTCATATTTACCATTCCATATTGGAATATAATAGATATCAACTATTCCCTTGCTTACCTTATGGATCATCCGTCTATCGCCGCTTTTATCGCTGTTGTCGAGGAAGGTTCTTTCTCGCTTGCCGCCGAACGGTTGCACATCACGCAACCTGCCGCCAGCAAACGTATTCTGGCACTGGAAGACCAGCTTGGCGTTCGTCTTTTCGACCGGCTTGGTCGTCATATCGTGCTGACCGAAGCCGGGCGTGTCTTGCTGCCGTACGCACAAAATCTGCTTACCGTTTATGCCGATTCACGGCGCGCCCTGGGAAACCTGAGCGGCGATATCAGCGGTACCTTGTGCATCGCTACCAGCCATCACATTGGTTTGCACCGCTTACCGCCGGTACTGCGCGCTTTTGTCCACGACTACCCGCAAGTCCGCCTTGATCTGCGCTTTATGTCTTCCGAAGACGCTTTTGTCGCGATTGCCAACGGTGAGGCCGAATTTGCCATTGTGACGCTTCCCCCGAAAATCGAAGCGCCGTTAATCAGCGTCCCATTGTGGGTTGATCAATTACGTGTCGCGCTTTCTCCGGAACACCCGCTTGCCGCCCGCAAAAAAATTACTGCATTCATGCTTGCCGAACATCCGGCGATTTTTCCGGAAACTGGCACATTTACCCGCGACCTGATTGACCATATGTTTGCACAGCTCGAATTAAAGCCCACTGTCGCTCTTTCCACCAATTATCTGGAAACCATCAAAATGATGGTCTCTGTCGGGCTGGGCTGGTCGTTGCTGCCCGCCAACATGATCGATTCGTCTTTGGCATCTCCTATGCTGACCGGCTTATATTTCGAAAGAACGCTCGGTGTACTCCGTCACAGCGGACGAACGTTATCCAATGCCGCCAACGCTTTCTTAAAAGCGCTTTAAGAGGTATTAAATACCTGCCCCTGAGCCCGAAATCCGCTCGATATTTGCACCCAGCGCAGAAAGTTTTTGCTCAATAGCCTCATAGCCGCGGTCAAGATGATAGATACGGTCAATGATCGTTTCACCCTCTGCCATCAATCCGGCGATGACCAACGATGCCGATGCGCGCAAATCGGTTGCCATGACCGTAGCGCCGGAAAGCTGCTTGACGCCGGTAACGCGCGCAGTATTACCTTCAACGTCAATTTTCGCGCCAAGCCGTTTCAATTCCTGCACGTGCATCATGCGACTTTCAAAAATGGTTTCGGTCAGCGTCGAAACGCCGTCGGCGCAAGTCGCCAGCGCCATCATCTGCGCTTGCATATCGGTCGGAAATCCCGGATAAGGCTCTGTGGTGAGATGAAACGCGTCAAAGTGACCATTACGGCAAATGGAAATCGTATCTTTACCAACACTGATTTTTAATCCGATTTGACGCAAGATGTCCAGCACACACGCCAGTGACGACGGATCGGTGTTATGCAGCGTAATTTCGCCGCGTGTGGCGGCGGCGGCAACAAGAAAAGTGCCGCTTTCGATACGATCCGGCATCACATGATGTTCGGCGCCGTGCAGTTTTTCCACACCTTCGATGGTCATCGTGTTCGTCCCGGCGCCCTGAATGCGCGCTCCCATCGCGGCCAGACAATCGGCAAGATCAACGATCTCCGGCTCACGCGCGGCGTTATGAAGCACGGTTACGCCGTCGGCAAGCGTTGCGGCCATCAATAAATTTTCAGTCCCCGTAACACTGGGCATATCAAACGTGAAATGAGTCCCTTTAAGTTTTTTTGCCTTTGCCGCGATATAACCATGCTCCAGATCAATTTCCGCGCCCATTGCCTGCAGGCCTTTGATGTGTTGATCGACCGGACGCAAACCGATCGCACAACCACCAGGCATCGAGACCCGCGCCTCGCCGCAACGCGCCAATAACGGGCCAAGCGCCAGTATCGAAGCGCGCATGGTTTTTACCAGTTCGTACGGCGCCAGCGGCCAGTCGATGTTGTGGGCGTGCAATGTAACGGCGCCGTTGTGGTGCTCCAGACGAACGCCCATCTGCCCGAGCAGCGTTTCCATGGTACACACGTCTTTTAAATGCGGACGGTTGTACAGCATGACGGGTTCTGCCGTCAGCAATGCCGCGCACAATTCGGGCAACGCCGCGTTTTTCGCTCCGGAAATCGCAATGTCGCCGGACAACGGTTTCCCACCACAAATTTTCAAACGATCCATCAGTGTGTTTCCCGCGTTGCGGCACGCAGCCGGATTTCGTTTTGTACATCGCGCCACTCGGCAGGCGTCAATGCCGTTATCGACAACGCGTGAATTTCCTCGTCCATACGCGCACCCAGCGCTTTGTACACCAGCTGATGGCGCTTCACGCGCGCCAGCCCTTCGAATTCGGCCGAAACGATCAATGCTTCAAAATGTTGCCCGTCGCCACGTACCTGTACGTCGTCACAACTAAATCCGTTGAGAATTGATTGACGAATGGATTCGGGGGTTACCATAAAAACTCCAAAAAAATCAGGGACGCAGTTTCCAGCCGTTGGCAATCAGGCGCCAAGTAAACCCTGCCAGAAACAACGTGACAACGCCGACCATGCCGAGACTTAACCACGGCGACACGTCGGAGGCGCCAAAAAAGCCGTAACGAAAACCGTCGATCATATAGAAAAACGGATTGAGGTGCGATACTTTCGCCCAGAAATCGGGCAATGTCCGTACAGAATAAAAGACACCGGAAAGAAACGTTAACGGCATGATAATGAAGTTCTGGAATGTCGCCAGTTGATCAAATTTCTCCGACCACAGCCCGGCAATAACACCCAATATCGACAACAACGCGCTTCCCAGTAACAGAAAAATGATTATCCACAACGGCATGGCCGGCAACCACAGCGATGGCGAAAAAAATGCCGACGCTACCAGCCAAACAGCAATGCCCACGATCGTACCCCTTAGCATACCCGCCAGAACATATGCGGCAAAAATCCCCAGCGGGGTAATCGGCGCCAGCAAGAAAAACACGATACTGCCGGAAACTTTAGATTGGATAATAGATGAAGATGTGTTCGCAAAAGCGTTTTGCAGCACCGACATCATGATCAATCCGGGCACAAGAAACGCGGTATAGGAAACAAGTCCATCAAAAACCGATATCCGCGCCTCCAGTACATGCGAAAAAATCAGTAGATATAAAAGCGCTGTCAAGACAGGCGCGGCAATCGTTTGTACGCCGACGCGCCAAAACCGCAATGTTTCCTTGAAAAACAGCGCCTGCCAACTTTTGATTTGCCCGCCCTTAGTGTCTTTAATCACCTTATCATTAACCGCTTCAGATGGCATGATACTCCTCGGTCACGGCAGTATTCCCGGTTAAACGCAAAAAGACTCGCTCAAGATCTGTTTCTTCCAGCGACAATCCGTCAATTGTGATATGTGCTTCACGCAATGCCGCAAGTAGTGCTTCCAACTCTTCATAACGCGCCAGTTCGATCAAAAACGTACCACCCTCTTGGCAACGTACCCGCGCTTGCCAACTTTCCGGGAGGCCATTGGTTTTCAGCCGCACTGTGATTGGCTCAACACCGGAAATCAGATTATCCTTCGTATCAAGCGCTACTACTTTGCCGTTTTTCAACATCGCGATACGTTGGCACAACGCTTCGGCTTCTTCGAGATAATGCGTGGTCAAAAGAACTGTATGCCCTTCACGGTTTAATTTGGTGATGAACGACCACAATGCATGACGTAATTCCACATCAACGCCCGCCGTCGGCTCATCAAGCACAATCACCGGCGGTTTGTGTACCAACGCCTGCCCAACCAAAACACGCCGCTTCATTCCGCCGGAAAGTGCGCGCATATTGCTGTCTGCCTTATCAGAAAGCCCCAGATAGTGCAAAATTTCATCAATCCAGTCATCAACTTTCAGCAAACCGTAGTAACCCGCCTGCAAACGCAAGGTTTCGCGTACCGTAAAAAAGGGGTCGTATACCAGCTCTTGCGGGACGACGCCGAGCCGACGACGGGCATTGAGATAATCGGTCGTGACGTCGTGTCCCATAACCCGTGCCGCGCCGCGATGAGATTTGACCAAGCCGCCGAGGATCGAAATCAGCGTCGTTTTACCCGCACCATTGGGGCCGAGAAGCCCAAAAAATTCGCCTTGCCCGACAGTAAACGAAACATCGTCAAGCGCGCAGAAAGCGCCGAAATAACGAGAAATCGATTGAAACTCAATAGCGGGAAAAAGCATCTTCTTATTATCCGATAACACGAGCGAGCGCCTGAAAAACGCTGTTTATTTTTAAAGTAAAATTCATTTTACAACGTACAATCCAGATCGGGCCTTTTTAAATCTTTCCGGCAATGACCGCTGCCAACAACCCGACATTGCCGCCGAGCGTTTGCCGGTAAATGCCCAAACGAAAATAAAGGCGCAACCGTTTAACAAGCGGCGCTCTTCTTAGCCGTTCAAACAGTGCCAATTTTTTTTGGTTGTTTTCTGTCAGCAAATCGCTGACAGAAAACAACTCGTGAATGTTACGTTCATTCCACACACAGAAGTCACCCTGCAAAAGACGGTTCGCTCGTGACAATTGCGCGGTAACCGAATGATTGCTGCCGACCTGATTGTTATGGTGTTGGCGATAAAGTACAGACGGAAAACCATCGTAAATTACCGTACCGCCGCAACCGGCCACCAAAAGATACGTCCACCAATCGTGCGCCGGAACATTGATATCGGCACCGGCACGACACAGCAATTTGCGTGCGGCATGGTTGAACACCATAGTATTGCCACCGGCGATGCACTGAACCAATGCGTTACTGAATGATGGTTTCTTGCCGAAATACGGCGACAGGCCGAATCTGATGCCGCGTTCGTCAATCAATTGCGTTCGCGTGCCATACAGCGCCGGCGTTTCACTCGGCACATCTTTGAGCATTTTCAGCGCCCGGCGCAACTTATCGGGCAACCAAATATCGTCCTGATCGCAATAAGCATAATAATCGGCGTCGATTTCCTGAGCATTTGTCAACGCCAGAAAATTTGTCGTCGATTTCCGGTGCGGCCCAAAGCGAATTTCCATCGTCTTGTCTCGCCACTTTTTCTGCGTTTCCTGAAGCAGTGCCATGGTTCCGTCCCGGGAACCGTCATCCGAAACCCACAGTTGCCAGTTTGTCCAGGTTTGCTCGTAGATGGATTGCAACTGCTCGGCCAAAAACGCTTCACCGTTATAAGTACAAAGTAAAATCGCAACAGAAGGCTTCGACATGGCAATCAGACGATTAGGGTTTCATCCCCAGCAACCGATAAAACCGTTCGGTTAACAAATACAACCTTTGTACATTGTTTTCGAGAAAGAAATAATGCTTGATGTAAAACAGCAGCAGTATCAGGAGCAAAACATCAAGCGCCAAAAATTGCCAGCCCGGATAAACCGTCGTACCGATAAACGCCGCCAATAACAAAAAAGCGAAAAACAGCGTAACAATCAGATGAATAAAACGTTCATGCTGAAAAGCCTGTACCTGCGATAAATGCCACGCCAGCCACAAACGAACCCGATCCTGATCCGAGGACATATCAGCCAACGCCGCCAGCGCTGTTTCCACGGTTTTCAGGTAATTTTTCAGCGCCTCTTCCATACGCTTTTCATGCAAAATGGGAAATGCCTTATCAAAAAAGGCATTATCACTCAAAAAATCTTGAGCGTGTCGAAAAAAACAAGTACATTCCCATGCTAGTCAGATCGCCTGGCGCTATCCGTAGATTAAGGACAGCGCGTGTTTTATTATTTTTGTTTACGAAGGAAGCGTCATGTCATCAGTTCAAAATGTGCGTTTTTTCAGTGGTGAAAACATCCCACTTGAAATGCACAAAGTCCGCGTTGTCCAGAAACTGTCTTTGCCGCCGATTGAACGCCGCTTAAGCGCAATTCGAGAGGCAGGTTTTAATACCTTTTTGTTGAATACGCGCGACATTTATCTCGACATGCTCACAGACAGCGGCACCAACGCCATGAGCGATGCGCAACAGGGCGCCATGATGCAAGCTGACGACGCTTACGCCGGCTCGCAAAGCTTCGAGCGAATGCACGCGGCAGTCAACGAAGTATTCGGTAAGGAATATCTGCTGCCGGCGCACCAAGGACGTGCTGCGGAAAATATTATTGCCAAAAGTTTTATCAAGCCCGGCAATACGATTCCTATGAATTATCACTTTACGACAACATTGGCGCATATCGATTTAAACGGCGGCAAAATCGCTGAACTGTTGTACGACGACGCGTTAAGGTTACACAGCGATAATCCGTTCAAAGGCAATATGGACATCGCCAAATTGCGTGCAACCATTGCCAAAGAAGGCGCCGGTAATATCGGCTTTATCCGCATGGAAGCTTCGACCAACCTGATCGGTGGGCAGCCGTTCTCGTTGGCGAACCTTAAAGAAGTACGCAAGGTCGCTGATGAATATAAGCTGATGCTCGTACTCGACGCCAGTCTGATCGGAGAAAATGCTTTTTTCATCAAACAGCGTGAGGCGGCGTACCAAAAAAACAGTATCGGCGATATTCTTCGCGAAATGTGCGCGCAAGCCGACATTGTCTACTTTTCAGCGCGCAAAGTCAGTTCATCGCGCGGCGGCGGTATCTGCACCAACCGCAAGGATCTGTTCGATCACATGAAAGTGCTGGTTCCCGTATACGAAGGCTTTTTGACTTATGGCGGTATCTCGGTGCGTGAAATTGAATCCATTGCCGTGGGCTTACGCGAAACGCTTGACGAAAACGTTATCGGGCAAAGCCCGTCATTCATTGACTATCTGGCGCGTCAGCTGGATAAGGCCGGTGTGCCCGTGGTCATGCCACCGGGCGGGTTGGGTTGCCATATCAACGCCGGAGAGTTTTTATCGCATGTGCCGCAAGAAATTTACCCGGCTGGCGCGTTGACGGCGGCGTTTTACATAATTTCCGGCGTACGCGGCATGGAACGCGGGACGATGTCGAGTGTGCGCGATGAAAATGGCAACGATGTTTTCGCGGATGTCGAGCTTTTACGTTTGGCGTTCCCGCGCCGCGTATTTACCTTGTCGCAAACCAAATACGTCGAAGACCGCTTGAAATGGCTTTACACCAAGCGTGATTTGATTGGCGGCTTGCGCTTCGTCGAAGAGCCGCCTATGCTGCGCTTTTTCATGGGGCGCTGCGAAGCGACCTCGGACTGGCCGGAAAAGCTCGTTCAGGCGTTCCGTGCCGATTTTGGCGACAGCCTGTAAACCGGAAAACGTAACGAGATACTTTCTGGCTGCATCCCCGGTTTTTTGCGCTTAAAATGACAAGGGCGTTGTGCAGGTTTGGTGACTGCGGCTATAATATGCAGTCAGCGAACCTCGCTGATTTTTTACGTCGAAAGATCTGAAATGCCCTTTTTGATTGCTTACCGAAACCGAAGCGTTGCCGATACAATCAGCAGCTTTAGGGCATTAGAAATCCCCCTGTTGGGGGATTTTTTTTATCCGCCGCTAACATTTGACGTTCTTGCCGGAGAAACCCATGAATGAAGAATTGACCACGTTACGCGCCTTGATCACGCCCGCCATCAAAAAGCACGGCGGCTGGGTAAATGCCCATGCCCATGCCGACCGTGCGTTCACACTCGATGAAAACACGTTGGAAATATATCGCACCCATTCGCTGGAACGAAAATGGGACGCCGTCGACGCCATGAAACGCAATTCGAGCGTCGAGGATTATTACCGCCGCTTCAGCCAAACAATTGAGCTGATGATTACGCAAGGTGTCACAGCGGTGTGCTCGTTTGTCGATATCGATCCTGCCGCCGGCGATCGGGCGATTACCGCAGCGCTGCGCGCTCGTGAGCATTATCAAGAACAAATTACGGTGCTCTACGCCAACCAGACGTTAAAAGGCGTGATTGATCCCGAAGCGCGTGAATGGTTTGACCGCGGCGCGGAATTGGTCGATGTGATCGGTGCGCTGCCCAAACGCGATGAACGCGACTTCGGCCGCAGTAACGATGCGCTCGATATTGTGCTCGGCACGGCAAAATCCAAAAACAAAATGGTGCACGTGCACGTCGATCAGTTCAACCACGCCCGCGAATATGAAACCGAGCAACTGTGCGACAAAACGATTGAACATGACATGCAACATCGCGTCGTCGCGATTCACGGCATTTCCATCGCCGCACATTCGAAGCAATACCGCTTGCGCCTTTATGAAAAAATGCGTGAAGCGGGTGTAATGATGATCGCCTGCCCAATGGCGTGGATCGATACGCCGCGTTCGGAGTTCATCGCTCCTTCGCACAACGCATTAACACCGATTGACGAACTTTTGCCGTCGGGCGTGCCGGTAGCTCTGGGAACTGATAATATTTGCGACGCCATGGTTCCTTTTTGCGAAGGCGATCTGTGGCGTGAGCTCAGCCTGCTCGCCGCGGGTTGCCGTTACACTGATTTTGACCAGATTGTTCGTATCGCCACCACCTACGGCCGTATGGCGCTCGGCTTGACGGAATGGGTTGCCGCAAACGCCATCAACGCTGCCAATGAGGAGCAATATGCCCGCACTGCCGTTTTATGACCCGTCGTTAAGCTACGAAGAAAATTACGAGCGTGGCCCTTTTGGCAGCTTCTCCGAAAACACCACGTATCCACAGCCGGAAGCCGCGCCCGGGCAAACATTTCTCGGCATGCCTGTGTTTGGCACTTTCGGCATCCCGGCAGGCCCGTTATTGAACAGTCGCTTTGTTGCCGCCGCATTCAGGCATGGGTTCGATCTGTGCGTTTATAAAACCGTGCGCTCCCGTGCGCTTGCTTGTTGGCCGTTCCCGAACGCACTGGAAGTCGAGATAACGGGCGATCTTGCGTTGCGGCAAACGGTGCGCGCACACCATATCAGCGATCACGCCGATAACACTCCGCCGCAAACCATCACCAATTCATTTGGCGTGCCGTCAAAAACGCCGGACGTATGGCAGCCGGATATGCGCGCCGCGGTACAGGCCGCAGGCAGCGGCCAAATCATGATCGGCAGCTTTCAAGGCAGCGGTGAGGACATGGCACAAGTGGACGATTATGCGTTGACGGCAAAACTCGTTGCCGAAACCGGCGCACCGGTAATCGAAGCCAATTTGTCCTGCCCGAATGAAGGCAAAACCGGTCTTTTATGTTTCGATATCGAGAAAGTCGTTGCCGTCGTCAACGCGATCAAAAAGGAAGTGCGCGACCGTCCGCTATTGCTCAAACTCGCCTATTTCGAAGACGATGCGCTATTGGAAAAGCTGGTACACGCCGTTGGCGATAGAGTCGAAGGATTGTGCGCCGTGAACACCTTACAGGCACGCGTCGTTGATACGCACGACCGCCCGGCATTGCCCGGGCGCGACATCAGCGGTATCTGCGGAGCGGCCATTCGTTGGGCCGGGCTGTCGATGACCGAACGCCTGCACAATTTACGCTCCCAATATAAAATGCGTTTTGTGATTGTTGCCAACGGCGGTGTGTTAACACCCAGTGACGACCGCGCCTACCGCATTGCCGGCGCCGATGCCGTGATGAGTGCTACTGGTACGATGTGGAATCCGATGCTTGCTCAAGAAATCAAATATGGAAAATAAAATGACTTCGCCTATTGCCGCAAAAATTATCGCTGAACATTTACTGAACATCAACGCCGTCATGTTTCTGCTGGAAAAACCATTGCGTTTCAAATCCGGCATGGTGTCGCCGATTTACGTCGATAACCGTTGCCTGATTTATCATCCGGAGGCATGGCACGATGTTATTGAAGCATTGAGCTCCGACATTGAAGCACGCAAACTTTCATTCGATGTTATTGCCGGCGTTGAAACTGCCGGCATTCCACATGCTTCCGCGCTCGCCTATCGTTTGAATATGCCCAATATTTTTGTGCGCAAACAGCCTAAAACACACGGCACCAAAAATCGTGTCGAAGGCGGTGACGTGCGCGGGAAACAAGTATTGCTGATCGAAGATCATATCTCAACAGGTCTAAGCAGCCTGGACAGCGTCGAGGCGCTACGCGAATCCGGTGCTATTGTGACCGATTGCATGAGCATCACCAGCTACAACTTTATTGAAGCAACCAATGCTTTTTCCGATGCAAAAGTCACACCGCACACATTGCAAACATTTGATATTATTCTCAATATCGCCGTTGAAACCGGGCGCATCAGCGAAAAGCAAAAAGAAATCATTGCCGACTGGCTCAACGACCCATGGCCATGGGCGCGTCGTCATGGTTTGGTACCGGCGGCGACCGAGAACTAGCGTCCAACCGGATTGCACTTTTCCTGGGGGATTTTGCTAACCGGGTACAAACTACCCGCTCGCCAAGCGGTTGGGAAATGTACAACACGCACAAAAAATATTGACAGACACCAGACAATGAAAATCCTCGACAAACTCAATCGACGTATCGCTCAAACCCGTTCGTTTCTTTGTGTTGGCCTCGACAGCGAACTTTCGCGCCTACCCGAACGGTTTCAAAAAGAACCGGTGCCGCAATTTGCCTTCAACCGCCATATCATTGAACAGACCATCGAATACGCCGCCGCATACAAAATCAACAGCGCGTTCTACGAAGCGCACGGCGCCGCAGGTTGGCAGGCGATGCAGGACACAATGGATTTTTTGCGCAAAACAGCACCCGATGTTTTTACCATTATCGATGCCAAACGTGCCGATATCGGCAACACCAGCGCGCAATACGCCACGGCATTTTTTGATCAAATGGGCGCGGATTCCGTAACGCTGCATCCTTATCTCGGCGGCGAGGCGCTGCGCCCTTTCCTGAGCCGAGCCGACAAAGCATCGATCATCCTCTGCCGCACATCAAACGTCGGCAGTGGCGAACTACAAAACCTGATCGTCGAGGAAGACGGCGAACGATTACCGATGTGGCGCAGAGTGGCGCGGCAGGTGGCGCGGCATTGGAACGCCCATCATAACTGCATGCTTGTCGTCGGCGCAACCACTTCTGAAGTATTGCGCGACATACGCGAAGAAGTCGGCGACATGCCGCTGCTTGTCCCCGGCGTCGGCGCGCAAGGTGGCGATCTTGATGAAGTATTGCGTTATGGTCTAGACCAAAATGGATACGGGCTTTTGATCAATGCCAGCCGAAGCATTATTTTTTCAAGCTCCCCAAAGGAAGAAGCCCAAAAGCTACAGAAAACAATGTGCGCTTATATGCATATATGAAAAAACCGCGGTTGCTGCCGCTCCGCCCCGGTCATCGCGCAACAACGCAAATCAGTCACGCCATAGAAAATATGGCTTTTTTCTGAAGAAAATCGCGTTCTTTTCTGCCCGACTATCAGGCTAAATCCTTTCTTTTGAAAAACCAATAGCCCAACAACAAAGATATCGCGCCCAGTGCAATCGGGTAAAGCAACGCATAGGCAATAAAACCGGTACGTCCAAATATCTCAAGAATATGATATGCCGCCGGGCCAATCACGGATAATACCGGATCGAACAAGGCAATCGCACCAACACGAAAAACCTGTATCGGATTAAGCAAGGCCACACTGAAAATAACCTCTTCGGCGATCACCTGCTTGATCATGAAACCGATTAGAGCAATATCAATAAACGCGATCAGAAAAAGCCAGATAAAAAAAGCTATGCCAAGCGCCATTTCCTGACTTCTGACCAGCGTAGAAATCAGGAAGCCCAAACCAAGAAAAACAATCGCCGCGCTAACCAATAAACCGGTATAAAGCAACATAAGGCGCCAAGGAAGACCAGCACCTTTAATCGCGCCGACAATCAGCACCAATACCAGCGCCGCAGCAAGCGGCGTCAAAATAACGACCAGACGTCCAAATACCTTGCCCCAGTAATAAGTCCGCAAGGAAATAGGAAATGACAACATATATTCAAAAATGTTGTTATCGCGATCCTTGGAAATCGTACGAACCGTCGTTATCAAAATAAAAATAGGCAAAACAATATTGCATGCCTGAATGAAAATAAGCAACAAGCGTGTTAGCCCGGTAAATCCCATGACGCGACTGTCGGCAACACCTGATGCGAAAATCGCCATCACCAGCAAAATAAACAGCGCTGAATAAACAAGGAACCATTTCGAGCGAAACGACTCGCTTAAATCAAGCCTGATTACAGAAAAAAGCGCCTTCATTGCGTTACGTCTTCCGTTTTACCGACATCCGTTGCCATATGATGACCTTGACCACCGGCATGTTTGCGCTGCTCATGAATTTTTACAATTTCATCAACCGCCTGATCAAATGTCAATATTGTCTTATCGGTACCAACTTTATTTTTATCGGAAAATGCCGAAACCGAAAAAGACATCGGCGTTACGTAAGGAAAAGCATATACCGCTTTATTATGTTGAAGCCATGCGCTGTCAATAGCATCGGTAACATAAATAACGGCATCGTCTTTATTTAAAACCGCGTTTGTACGTAACCATAAAACAGCGCAGCCCAAATCATCGAAAAAATAAACCTGTCCGGTTTTCTTATCAATAATTTGTGCAGCGTTCAGCGAATCGCTCAAATGCATCGCGCAACGTGTACAGATATCCTGATCCCAGCGTACGCTTCGCGGAGAAATATCCACTGATTTCTTACACGCGGCCACGGGCGCGAGCGCAATAATCGAGANNCGCGAGCGCAATAATCGTCAAAATACGTCTTCTTATTTCAAATTTTTTCATCTTTAATAACCTTTCCAAAATCAAGCTCAATAGAACGGCTGACAACCCCTTCGACTTCCTCAGTACGGTGGCTAATGAACATAAAGGTTTTATCTTTCATCGACGCATCAGATACCAGCTTTTTAAAAAAAGCCCTACTCTGAGCATCCAGGTTTGCCGTAGGCTCATCAAAAATCATTATTGCGCTTTTCCGAGCAAAAGCGATGCTGATCAACACTTTCTGTTTCATACCGCCGGACAGCTTAAAGAACGGCTTATGAACATGAGCGTCAATATCCAAATCGAACATGGTGCAGTATTTGCGAAAATGATGCTGATCACAACCAGTGATATTGGCACTGTAATCAAACAATTCTTTGACCGTATATTTCAGAGGAGGCGGCAACTGTGGAACAAAAGCGATATGGCGTAGCGCTTCAACCCGTTTACGTATCGGGGAAAAACCATCAATGAGAACACTGCCTTGTGTCGGGTAATATTCTCCAAGTATACAGCGAATCAACGTGGTCTTTCCCGCGCCATTTTGTCCGAGAATAATTACCTTTTCACCTTTCAGTACTGTAAAGCTGATATCAGACAAAATATCCTGACCGCCAAGTTTTTTACTTAAGTTTTGAATCTCAATCATGTTAAACCAAATTTTTAAGACGATAAGCGAATGTCAGGCTACCACGATCACAGGCATCGACACACCGACCGCATAAAGTACAGTCAGTACTGGTAATATAAATCTTCGTATCTTTTTTCGAAAAAACCGGCGCCAGGATTTCCGGGACATGGCATACCACAACACAATTTCCGCAACGATTGCATGTATCGCTTTTAGCCTTTATTTTCAAAGATGAGATCGGGTTTAATAATCCATAGGTCGCACCAACCGGACAAAATGATCGGCACCACAGGCGCCGGGAAAAAAATATTTCTATTACCAACAAAAACAGTACCCAAAAAATCGAAAATGTCGCGCCATAAATAAAAAAACGGGAAAGAATGCCGACAACGTTAAACGACTCAAAAATTAAAATGCCCGTAATCAAATTAAGTAACAGGAAAAACACCATGAATACATATTTTGTTTTAAGGCCGAGTCGTTGCCGTTTTTTTATTATTTTTTTATCAATCAGCATCAAGTGGATCTTCTCGCCGATTTCGCTGAGTGTGCCGTAAGGACACACCCAGCTGCAAAATATTCGCCCACTTGCCAACATATATAGAAACATGATCGTCAGGCATCCAATCAGTAAATTGACCGGAAATGTACGATGCGCAAAAATAACTTGTAATGCAATAAAAGGATCAATTAGATGAAAACCGACAAAACGTGAACCGACCAGCGATCCTTCAAGAACCTGAATGTCAATACGATAAGAAAACACAAAAAGTAGCATACAAAGGATCACCGTCAAAAACCGGTAAAAACGCAAGCTTGGCCGTTTTCCTTTTGACGTGTTCTTAAAGAATGAACCAAGGAAAGTTTCCGTGTAAATAATTTGCTTTTGCCCTGCCATATCTTTTTAGAATGCCGAAATTTCTTCCGCTAACATTTCCAGTTCTGCAATATCGGTTTTATCGAGCAACCCGCGCATCATCGTATTCTTTACTTCATCGTTCTTGTATTTCATCAAAATAGTAAAGTTTTCGTCTTTGCTTTTACCGGCAATGGACGGTCCGATCGGGCCGGTACCGTCGCGCCCATGGCATGCCGCGCATTTCACCAAATAAAGCTTGCTCAATCCACGGTCTTCGCTCACAGCATTTTGGTATTCCTTAAGTTGTTGTTCCATTTCTCCTTCCGACAGTTGTGCCGATGGCGCAGGAACAACCGGCACGGAAACAGCCGGCGTACTCATCGCACCTTGCGCAAAAGATTTCTCCGCGCCACCATCACGCATCGACATCGCTTGAATAATCAGATAAAAAGCGAATAAAATGATAGCGATGATAGCAATACTGCCTAAAATTTTTCGTAGACTCATTTTCCTTGTTCCTCACGAATTTCCTTGTTGAATTGTGCAATTTCATTGGCCAGATCGCGAATTTCCTTATCATCCATTTTTTGCACAAGCCGCTTCATTAAAACGTTGACTTCTTTTTCCGTTTTATACCTTACAATCATCTCGTAAACTTCGTCGCCGGTTTTGGTCAACAGTGGCGGACCAATGACGCCGTTAGCGTAGTCGTCATGACACGCTGAGCATTTAACAATAAAATTTTTACTCAGTCGTTTACTTAAAAGGCTTTTATGGATGGATGCGTACGGCGTGTTGCGTATAACAACGTGCGGCGCCACGTTTTTAGATTCCGGTGTTTCTTCACCGTCCGGCGCATAACGAATGATGTATTCGCCTTTGGTGTCGTAACCGATAAAACGGTTCGTATTATCTTCAGGTATTGTATTTTCTGAAATAACGGTAATCTTTCCCGGTACATCGGGAATGACGTTGCTTTCTTTCTTGCTTTCATCACAAGCAGCTAAAGCTAAAATACATAATCCCGAAAGAAGAAAGTTTTGTTTAAATGTTTTCATGTGCTGCATATACCTCATCATACGCTTTTCGCGGCAATGTCTTAATGACTTGCGTCGGGCAAAGCTCTTCACAAACGCCGCATCCGACACATTTATCATGAATGACCGGATAATTTTCATCAATGGTAATTGCACTATCACGTTCGGGATATGGGCAAAAGTCGCGGCATAATGTGCAGGCCGTTCCAATATGGGCACGCAATTTTTCGGCAAGCTCGTGCTCAACATCTGATTGATCCCCATGCGCAATCAATGTCTCAATCATTTCTTCGCTGATTGTTTCGTTCTTATACGCAAGGCAATTCTCTTTTTCTTTCAGCACCGCCACCCCCATATGCACCTTCTCCGCGGAAAAAGTATCGTGATCAAGCGCACCCGACGGGCAGGCCAAGACACAAGGCAATAAATCACAAAGGTAACAACCGCGCTCTACCGCCTCGATAATCGGTGTACCCACGGCAAACCCGGCGTCCGCATCCAGCAGCTTGACCGAATGGTACGGGCACACCTGGACGCATTGTCCGCATTTAATGCACACAGCCAAAAAACTCTTCTCATTCAACGCGCCGGGAGGGCGCAAACGATCCTCGGCATAGGAGCGCTCAGACAAAAGCAAACTTCCTAAAGAAAATCCTCCGGCGGCAAGCAATGCGCCAACGGTAAGCTTATTGAATTTCCTACGATTAAAGTTCATTGCGTACTTTTACCACAGGCCTATCATCAACCGCCAGCAATTCGGGTTCGGAAAAAGGCAGCAGCCTCGATAGAAAATTAAGTACGCCGATCACTGGTGAAGCGAAAAAGAATCTTACCGCCGGTCGATGATTCCACAATCGATCAGCATATGCATACTTTTCGTATGGAGTATCACCAAAACCATCCTGGTTACGGTCAAAACCTTCGTAAGTATCCCAGGTATTCATATGCCAGCTATTCAAATCAAGACGCGATTCAGGCGTATCGTTGGCAATATCATCAATATTGCCTTTAAATGTATTTCTCTCATAAAGGCTGCCAATCAATGTGCCATGCAATTGAATGGCCACCGTATTGTATAGCAGGTTATTTTCAATAAACCTATTAAGGGTGCCCGGCTGGTAAGGCGATTGATCGAGGTAAAAGCCGCGTGCGTTGTACATCAAATGGTTGCCTTCGACAAGGCAATCGGACACCTCCTTCATTCCCAGACCGATACCAAATGGGCCTGAAGAGTTGATCAATGTGTTTTTTGAAATAACACTGCCATGTGAATACATCAGGAAAATACCAACCGAATTATCCTGATACGTATTACGATGCACCATATTGCGGTCAGCATACATAAAATGCAGCGAATAACGTGATTCTTTTCCGATATTATCTTCGATGCGATTAGCGCTTGAATACCAAAACACGTTATCACGCACGTTCGAAGTATTGTTAGCGCGGATCGTATTGGAATGGCTGTACCATAAACGAATACCGTCACCGCGCAAGCCCGATGAGAAATCCTTGGATGAAATTGTATTGTTCTCAATAGAACTACGATGAGTATTTTCAAAATTGATACCAAAAAGGCAATCGCGCATGGTATTGCCCACAACTTTCACTGTATGCGCATCCTTGACGGTCACGCAGGCGTCTATCGTCTGATGTGAGTCGCCACTGCCTTCGATGATCATATTGGAAATCGACGCATGATTTGCCGTAATCAACACCACGCTTCCATCATCTGCGCCGCGGATGATGGCGTCACCACTATCGCTGGTTAATGTAATTGCTTTGTTAATCGTAATCGGGCCATGGTAAACGCCTCGCCCAAGCTTAATAATGCTGCCCTCCGCTGCATCGTCAACAGCTTGCTGTAATGGGTTCGCATATAATGCAGAAGCTTCGAGCCATAGGAAAAAAACCAAAACAAACTTCGCTCTACGCATTTTGCTTTAACCCTTTACCACGGGCAAAAATACCGAGAAGACTTAGTATGGAAATAATGAGCAAAATATAAAAACCAATCGCCGGATACGAATGCGTGGTGAACTGTGCAACTTTTCCATCGCCAAGCGCCGTTGGCATAAACGGCTTAACTTTGAACATTCCCCAATCTTGAAGATTGTGGCCATACCAGTAAAGCCATCCCGCATAGAACGCAAAAAATATAAACGGGATCAACAATGAGGGCACCAACAGCAACTGCGACCACTTGCCGTGATACATCATAAAAATAATAATCATCAGCGAAACAAATAACAGCAAAAAAGGCGATAACGCCTTCTCCAGCTTGGCGCCTGCCTCCATGGGGTACATCCCGATGAAATGATTGATAGTATTCATTTCGTGTACATCACCGGAGTAACCGTCCAAATGAAAATAAACGGGAATACCGTTTGGAAACGCCTCAACCGGATAGTTTGGTGCCTCAAGCGCAACAAACCATACCGGAGCCGACATTGCGCCGACTTCGCCCTTGCGCTCAATCATTTTTTTCAAATTGCGCTCAGCACCTTCCGGGACATGCGGGCTGATATAGCGCCCGATCTGATAAATATCCCACATCGAATAAACATAACCCGGAATATGCTCAGTGTCCCCCTTTGCTATTTTTTCGGGAATTTTATAAAAAGCAATCGACGGAACAGTAAAACAAATAAGAAGCAACAACAAAGCAAGCAGCGCATAAATATCCGATTTTGCATTTGCATTCATTGGTGAGCGCTCCTTTTTATGAGATCAGAAACTAAAAACACATACCTAAAACACGTGTGCCCGCCCGTAAGGGCGAGCACACATTTATCAATTACACAGATCAGAAGAGATCTGCATTATTGTCAATCCACTTCATGTATTCAACAATATCTTTTACTTCTTCAGGCTTCATGTTCTGGTTCGGCATTCTCAAATTGAAATGCTTGATCAGGAACTGAGTATATTCTTCGTTGAATTTTGATTCCGGATTCAACGTGAAATCATACACCCATTGCTCACTGGTACGGGCAATCGCGCCGGTCAAATCCGGACCAGAACTGACTTGGCCGATGACGTGGCAACCATTACAACCGCCTTTGAGATAAGCCTTCTCGCCACGCTCTGCCGCCGACGACATCGGTGTGGCAATTTCGCGCGATAACCTGTTTTTTGCGCGCAAGCCGACATCCGCTGTTTTCACCATGTACTGCCACACCTGGTTTTCCCAAAGAACAGCTTCATCCATATTGCCTGCTTTTACCGCAGCATCTGCCTTGGCTTTGACTTCCGGAATCTTTCCGTATTGGTCAAGCGCGTCAACCACCAGCGCATTGATTTCCGGATATTTATCAAAACCTTTGTCTTTCAGATATTTCACTACGGATTGAATTACATCATCGGTCGCTTTGTTGGTCGCAACGATCTTGTTGTATTCCGCCTGTAATTCGACCGGCGACATTTTGCGCAGGCTCATTGCCTTAACTTCTTCATAAGCCTTATTCGGATCTTTGACGAAGAGATAACCCATCATTTCAAGGTGCAATGCCGAACAGAATTCCGTGCAGTAATACGGGAAAACACCTTCCTGTTCAGCAACAAACGTCACCGACGCCGTTTTGCCAGGCTCAACTGACGCATGAACGTTCATCGCATCGATACCAAAGCCATGTGTTTCGTCCTGTGCTCTTTCGAGGCTGGAAAGATGGATAGTCACGGTATCGCCTTTGTTAACGGTAATATGTTCCGGTGTGATGTGTGAACGTACCAATGTCGCGTAAACCGTCACTTTATTGCCGTTGCGTTCGATGCGCTCCTGCCCTGCCAGAACCGCATTCGGGTGCGGCTTACCGGTACGGCTATCCGTACCGATATCGTATGCCTTCTTCGGCTTCAGCTTGCTTGCTGCAATGGAAGTGGTGTCATGCGGCTCACCAAGCGGAATCGGCAAATCATAAAGAAGCTCCATCTTCGGACCGGTAATATCAATCAACTGATGATTCTGCGGATGCAACGGACCGACAGGATTGAAGCGGTCAATTGAAAGCTTATCAAGCGCTACCAGATATTTCCCCTGTGGCTTCGCTGATTTTCCCTCCATGGCATCCAAGTGCCCAATGTTGTAGTGAACATTGATGCGATCGAGCACCTTCAGATTTTTATAATCCCATTTGACCACCTGCGAATCAACATACAGCGAGGTATAAACAATACCGTCGACTGAATCATATGCGGTATGCAATGGCCCAAGCCCCAGCTCGACTTGCCCATGCAATGATTTCTTGAGGTCGAGAATAGGAATACCGTAAGGATCGGTACCGGCAAATTCTTTTTTATCGATCAATGCTTTTATTTTCTGAAAATCATAAACAGAGGCATGTGAATCAAGTTTGCCGCCAACGAGAAGATAGCGACCATCCGGCGAAACATCGATACCATGCGGCGACTTCGGCTCGGGAATCAAGAATAGTGCGCCCGCTTTCACCGCCGCATCCATCGTCACAACACGATGACCGTTGATCACCTTGTAATTGGCTTTATCCTGAGCCAGCTTCTCAACGACTCTCCAGTTAAAGATGTGCAAATAGTCATTATCGTTGCGACTCATCCCCGCTTCAAATGGCGGTAATCCTTTTTCAATACCGCCGGTGTACATTTCGGTATTGAACGAGTTGATAAACACCCAGCCGTCAGAAATGCCTTTGCCCGCATCCGAAAGATCCTGCATATACGGGGGCAACTCCAGTGTAAATGATTTATCAATATCAACCCGACCGGCGTTCATATCAAATTTCCACATCGTCGCCGCGCCACGGAAATTATTTTGGTAGCTTTCAATAGGATGGTAATTATTATCCAGCGGTGCCGCATATTGTGACGCTTCAATAATATACTCAGAGTTCGGCGTGACAAACGCGCCGCCGTGTTCACTCTTGATCACCGGATTGGTGACAATCTGAACGGTTTCAAAATCCTTCAAATCAATCACGGCAAGGCGCGGATTCGCTTTGTCGTTAATAAATAAATAATCGCCAGTAAATTCGCCGTTCTTTTCGGTAAATGCCGGGTGGTGAGTATCGCCCCAGGTAATATCTTTACCCTGGATTTTTCCGCCCGCCAACACTTTTTTGGATTCATCATCATAGCCATAACCCTGCCATGGTTCCGGCGTAAATACGGCAATATATTTATAAATGCGCATCGACGGCACGCCATACACAATTACCTGCCCCGATTGTCCAGCAGAGGAAAACACCATGTATTCATCTTTTCTCCCGGATGGTTGATACGTTTTCGCTGCCGCAATAACATCTTTTTCGGACAAATTGCGCTCTTTCATGACTGCCTGCAAATCCTGACCATACGCTTGCGCGGCAAACACACTCGCAACAAGAGCAGCACCAAACTGCATAACAACTTTTATCTTCATTGCTTTCTCCTTTGGTAAGACGAGACATAGATAGCTACACTTTAATTAAGGAAATTATTCGCCGATAAAAATGCAGTGTCAAGCAAAACCCCAGGGGATTACTCGGCGTTGAAAGAATGATACTTGCTTAGCGATTTGTGGCGTCGGGATGATTAATAATAAATATGGTTTATGAAACGCGCCTTACTCATGAATACAAGCGTACCGAAGGCGCCTCATTTCATAGTCGCCAATAACTACTTAAAATCGTGTACATTTTGGTTCTGCGTATAAGTTAATTGGCCTATCACTGAAGCAATATATGATATTTTTTGCAACGATCACTCCACATAAAAAAGCAATGACCAGCATGCGAAAAGACGTCCAGCCCATCCACAGTAAAAACACATGCGTTTTTATCTACTTACAATGAAAAATTTTCATGCCGACATTTGAATATTCGCTTGTATAAGGATATCTTTTCACAACAATTTTTTATTGGCTTNNGAATTGCTTTCATGAGCACGATATCCGGGAAGTTGGGGGACATATTTCTGAATATGCCTTTTGTTTAAATATTGCCCCAATAAAACCAGACGCCGTGAAAGATAAATGTAATGAGTATCCGGGTTGCCCGCCAACATCGGGGGAGCTCGTTGGCAACATCTTTGAAACAGCCGGATCTTCAACCTGACGACCCAACGGCTTAAAATACACTTTCTTGTACGCCTCCCAAAAAAATTTCGGAAAAACTCCCGCTTTTTGACGCTGTATAAATGGATCATCAGATTAATTTTTAGTAAATGCGATTCGATATTTTTCAAGTTTTTGCGCAATCGGTATACTGAAGGTACCCTTTTTCTATTCGCTCAGTAAAATATGCATATCCACATTGTCGGCATCGGCGGCACTTTTATGGGCGGTCTTGCGGCGCTTGCACAAACGCAAGGGCATCATGTCACCGGCTGCGATGCTCAGATGTATCTGCCAATGTCCACGCAACTGGAAAAACTCGGCATCACCGCCGTTGCCGGTTATGACCCAAAGCAACTTGATTCTGTCGCTCATGGCGCAGATATGTTTGTCATTGGTAACGCACTTTCGCGCGGTAATCCGTTGGTAGAAGCGATTCTTGATCGTAACTTGCCCTATACTTCCGGTCCGCAATGGCTGGCGGAAAATATTCTACGGCAGCCAAATGGTGAAAACACACGCAAGGTATTGGCCGTCGCCGGCACTCATGGTAAAACTACCACCGCATCAATGCTGGCCTGGATCCTTGAATCTGCCGGGTTTAACCCAAGTTTCTTAATCGGCGGTATTCCTAACGGTTTTAATATTTCGGCGCGGCTGACCGATAGTCGCTTTTTCGTTATCGAAGCCGATGAATACGACACTGCCTTTTTTGACAAACGCCCCAAGTTTATCCATTACCGCCCCCATATCGTGGTTTTGAATAACCTTGAATTCGATCATGCCGACATCTTCCCCGATCTGGCTGCGATCGAAACCCAGTTTCATTACTTTGTGCGTACCGTGCCGGTATCCGGGCACCTGATAAGCAACGCCGAAAGCGAAGCATTAAAACGTGTATTGAATCGCGGTGTATGGAGCGATGTGGAAACTTTCGGCGAAAGCCCTGCTTCCGCTTGGCGGCTTGGCAGCAATAACGCCGTTTTCTATTTAAACAAAAATGTCGGTACTTTAGCGCTGCCACAGCTTGGTCGCATGAACCAGATGAATGCGTTGGCGGCATTGGCCGCCGCATACCATGCTGGTATCGCTGTCAACAAAGCGCTTATGGCTCTGGCAGAGTTTCCCGGTGTGGCAAGACGTATGCAAATACGCGCTGTCGTCAACAATGTCACCGTTTACGATGATTTTGCTCATCATCCGACCGCGATTGCCGAAACGTTGAAAGCGTTACGCCAACAAGTTGGCAATGCGCGTATTCTTGCTGTTTTTGAGCCGCGCTCCAATACCATGAAGCTGGGTACGATGAAAGCGGCGCTGCCCGACAGCCTACGACTTGCCGATCTGGTGTTCTGCTTTTCAGGCGGCTTAGACTGGGATGCGCAAGAAACACTGGCTCCGCTTGGGCGGCGCGCGCAAACCTATACCGATCTTGATACGCTGATCGCCGCGATACAACGCGAGGCGCAAAGCGGTGACCATATTCTAATTATGAGCAACGGCAGCTTTGGCGGAATCCATGAAAGCATGATCAAAAGCCTGGAAAGCGCTGCACTTAATCTATAAAAAAACGGGTTAAAACGCATCTTTATCCTGCAAATAAAGCGCATCATAAGGACCCGCGGGCAGGCCTTGACCACTCCAATAAACTGAAAAAGTATTCGCCTGTTTGGCCAACGGAATATAACGCGGCGAAGCCCGTTCGACAGCAGCCTCAATAGAATTGACCACCACCTGAGCAAGCAACCCGACCAATCCACCGCCAGTATTATAGTTGCTTCCGGTTGAGTATGTATGCGTTTGCTGATTTTGCCAAAGCTCCTGCCCGGTTTTCCCACTTTTAAGCACATAACGCAACTCTACCGTCACTTGCGTCGAGAGAACGGCGTATGCCGCCTCCCAACGCTCTATCGAAACGTAAAGCACAGCATCCGCGCCAAAAAGATTGGCAAGGATAACCGGATCACTTTCATGAACAAGATCCGCGTCGGACAATCCGTCATCGTTCAGAATTTGCTGAACCATGAAAACTGGGAAGACATAATAGCCACGCTCCGCAATCGGTGCAGCAATAGTGGAGAGAAAATAATCCGGCGCGTCAATCTCTACGCTTTTGTTGATGGCGGGTACGATCAAAATAGAACGTGGATTTTCTGCACGGAAGGCTTCATAATCTTTTTTAGCAACTGTTTGCTGCGGTGTCGCGCAGGCGACCAATAGAAGCGCGACTAAAACATAAAGTGCGCCATTTAAAAAAAGTCTATTCATCGTCAGAATTGAGAGATTTTGGTGCTTCAGGAATATGGGGACCGTTATTTTCCTGGATGATGTCTGATTGCGTCGATTTTTTCTCGGAAGGGTTTTGGTCTTTTGATGAAAGAGGCAACAACCGATTTTCATTTCGGGCCACGGCAATCATTTTATCCATAAACGAAACCGCCTCCGGCCAAGCCTCTCGTTCCAATGAAAAATAATGTACCGCCTCATCGGAACGATTGTTCATCAAGAGCAAATAACCATACTCCGCATAAAATCCCGGCGGAACTTTTGTGTTTTTCTGCTTAGCGTTATCAAATACAAGTTTCAACACCGCCATATATTCGCCTAAATCTGTCGGTGATTTATAATGTTGATACAGAGCGGTTTCGTAATTTCCCCATTCATACTTCGTCGTCCGTGTGGTGCTGCAGCCTATCGTCATCAACAATGCCGACACGATGGCGCCTGAGGCAATATATTTAAACATTGCTGTATATACAACCCGCTTTCCGGTTAAAGTCATTCGCGTGAAAATTTCGGTACCTGAAGTTCAATACGCTTTGTTTCACCTGTTGAAACAAAAATCTTCTCGAAATAAAAAACAGTGCCATCCTTCATGATCGTGACTTCATGAAACCCTTCTTCAAGCGTCAATGTTTGATGGGTACCATCGAATAAACTGGCGTCGCCGACGCTTTTCCCATCAATGACCAAAACAGACGCAGCGGGTGCCCCGATAACGGCTAACGTCGGTCGTTCGCCGCCGACATTGATGTTAGTCGTCGGAAGTCCGCAAGCGAATAAAGTACTTGCTGCCAAAGCGAGTATCAGCAAAAAATAAATCGGTCGAGTCATTGTTTTTTCTCCATGGGTTCAGCCACAAAGACTACGGCATTCTCCGGTATCGTCCCCGACATCAGTGTGGCAACAGCACCCTCATTCGTATCGCTATCACCAAACAAACCGGTAACTTGCAGCCTGCCAACAAGTTGTGGCGGCAAATCGATCATAAATCCTGTTGAGGGATTTTTTATCTGTTCACCGGATCTAAATACCTGAAACTGATCGCCTATTTTCACGCCCTGCCGTCCTCCCGCCGCGATAAATACCTGATCGCCATCCACCTTCAAGATACTGGCACGCCAAGACTGCTCGTTGAGCTTGGTCAGCATTTTGCCAAGCACATCAGAAATCGCAGCGGAAATCGCACGGTCGTTTAATGTGCCATCGTAGTCAGCGCGGCTTCCATAACCCAAAACGTCCCCTGACTCCGTGCTGGCGGATCCCACTCCCGATGCAGAAAAGAATGCCCTGCCGGTAGTGACATCAACCAAGCGTATTTCTACTTTTGCTTCTGCCGTTTGCACTTTGGTGGAACTCAAAAAACCGCGCACGCCCTTTGTATTGCGACCAAACTCTGTGATGGCCCCGACAATCAACGTATCAGCGCCAATTAAATCCTTTTTATCCTGAACCAACGCTTTTTCTTCGAGTACGATGTCCATATCACTACGTTCAAGAATGAGAAACTGGTTCGTTTCGATCAAACGGCTCGCCATAATATCCGATGCCTGTTTGCCCAAGGGATTGTGACGTTCATCGACTTGAAGCGTACGCCCATATCGGGTTTCGTTGGTAAAGCGACCGACGGCGATTTTCCTTTTAAGTACCTTTTGAGGCATGGTTTGCACCGCTTTTTGCTGATCGGCCTGCTCCATACGAGAAACACCACTGTCCACTTTTGTTGGCGGCGTTGTTACCGTGGCACACCCGGCAAAGCACAATGTAATTAAAATTAGAAAATATAGGCGTAATGTCATTGGGAATTGGTAAAAAAAGGGGTATTGATATGTAATTCTAACAACCAAATGCAGATATTGTCGATAAAGGCTTTCAAGAAACAGTTTTATTTGCTTGAACATAAAATATTCATTATCTGTATCTCAAAGAAAATCCATAATCCGCTAGAATAATTAATTATCTTTTTAAACCAACTTTCATATGTTTTCTTTTTCCTGTCAATACTGGAGCGCTTGGGCACCGTCACTGGAGAATGAGACTGCATGGCGGGCGTGGATAAAAAAACCTTATCCTATTAGGGAGACACATCCCGCGGCCGTTACGGAAATGCCCGCTCTGTTGCGACGGCGCGCCCACCGTTTAGGGCGAGCGGCGTTAAAAGTACTTTACTCGCCGCAACTTAATTATATCGATCAACCTATTATTTTCTGTAGCCGCCACGGCGAGGTAGAGCGCTCATTATCGTTGCAACAATCTCTGACCAGAGAGGATCATGTTTCGCCACAAGAATTCAGTATGTCCGTTCACAACGCTATTCCCGGCCTATTTTCTATTGCCCGGGGCATCCCGGCAAAAATTACTGCGATTGCATCGGAAAATGCGCTGGCACTGAGTGGCTTGCAGGAAGCATTGGCGCAACTTGCAGAAGAGCCGGAAAAACCTCGGGCTCTCATTTTTTGTGATGCACCTTTACCTTCTCTTTTTGCCCCATTTCTGGAAAATGAGCCTTTTTGCTATGCTTTTGCGTTAATCATTACCTGCGGAAACAATTTTATGCTTGAGCGGCGGACGGTACCTCAAACAGCAACGCAACCTTCCACAGCAAGTATTTCTGCATTACCTCTTTTGCAATTTATCCTCGACGAGCAAAAGCGGTGTATACCATTATCCGCTGACGGGTGCTGGCAGGCTGTTCGATATTAAATTGCAAAAAAGGTACCGGCATCGCCTATGAAAAAACCATGAGCATCAAACAACTTTACAGGATGGTTGCTACAGCTTTTTGCTTCGCCTTATTTGGTTTGGGCGGTTTGTGTGTTTTATTGTTGGTTTTTCCCGTTCTCCGGATTTTATCTCTAGGCAGAGACCGGCAGCAGCGCAGCGCACGTGTCATCATACATTTCTCATTTCGCTTGTTCTGCTGGGTCATGACAAAGATGGGTGTACTTACTTACGAAGTGCATGGAAAAGAAAAGTTACGGCGCAATGGGCAATTTATCGTAGCCAACCACCCTTCGTTGATTGATGTGGTGTTTTTGATCAGCATGATTGAGAATCCAGTATGCGTTGTTAAAAAGGATGTATGGCGAAACCCGTTCATGGTTGGCGCGGTCCATTTATGCGGCTTTATTTGCAATGACATCGGGGTTAAATTGGTAGAAGATTGCGTCAACGCCGTACAAAAAGGCAATAACCTCATAATTTTCCCGGAAGGAACCCGAACGCGTGATATTTTCCTGCATAATAAAACGTTGAACCCATTGCGCCGAGGTACTGCCCAAATCGTACTGCGTGGTAATTTAACGCTAACCCCCGTTATTATTACAGTTTCAGAGCCAATGCTCGCCAAACACAAAGCGTGGTATCAGGTGCCCAAAACGTGCCCTCATTTTACGATCTCTGTTCTAGATGATGTCGCAGCTTGTCGCTGGTTGACGCCTACAAGGTCTCAAGGGCGTACGGTTCGGAAATTTACTGAGGAGCTTTCCTCGTTTTTGACTCAGGAGGTTAAACGGCAATGGTCACGCTGACAGATGAGATTAAATCTTTGATTATCGAGACATTGAATCTCGAAGATATTTCACTGGACGACATAGAAGCAGACGCCCCTCTTTTTGGTGATGGGCTAGGCTTGGATTCTATCGATGCGCTGGAACTGGGCGTTGCTTTGCACAAGCGTTACGGCTTGACACTTTCGGCCGAATCCGAGGAGGCTCGCCAACACTTTGCTTCGATAGCGCATC
>DBDN01000013.1 GCA_002293615.1 Betaproteobacteria bacterium UBA931
GTGGATTGGGAAGCGTTGTCGCGGCGGTTCATTGAGCATTTCGGCTTGACCTTCAATCCTTATACGATTCAGATCGAGCCGCATGACAACATGGCGGAGCTGTTCGACGCCATCGCGCGCGTGAATACGGTTCTGATCGATCTTAACCGCGACATCTGGGGTTATATTTCGCTCGGTTATTTCAAGCAGAGAGTAAAAGAAGGCGAAGTCGGCTCTTCGACGATGCCGCACAAAGTCAATCCNNATCCGATTGACTTTGAAAACTCCGAAGGCAATCTCGGCATTGCCAATGCGTTATTGCGGCATCTTGCCGAGAAGCTGCCGGTTTCCCGCTGGCAGCGTGACCTGACCGATTCGACGGTATTGCGCAATATGGGCGTTGCGTTTGGCCATGCGTTGCTCGGCTGGCAGTCGTTGCGCGTCGGGCTGTCGAAACTCGAAGTCAATCCGGCGCGGCTGGCGGAAGATCTGGATCAATGCTGGGAAGTGCTGGCCGAACCGATCCAGACCATGATGCGCCGTTATGGTGTGCCCAATCCGTATGAAAAGCTCAAGGAATTGACGCGCGGCAAGCAAGGTGTCACTCGGGAAACGCTGCATGTATTCATTGACGGGCTGGCGTTGCCGGACGCGGCAAAGCAGCGGTTGAAAGCGTTAACGCCCGCAGCTTATTTGGGTAAGGCGGCGGCGTTGGCAAAACGGGTTTGAGATTTAGTAAATGAATTGCATGACTCACGGTTTTGCCTGTTTAACGAAAAACAGATAGGATACGACGAGTTTTTAATAATGTTGGGGTAAAAAAATATGAAAAAATGGATCGCAGGATGGATGTTTTTTTGCTTGAGCGCTGTCGGCGCGTGGGCGGCCAATCCGCAGGTGGAAATGGAAACGTCCATGGGCAAAATCAAACTGGAGCTGCTGCCGGATGCTGCGCCGAAAACCGTGGCGAATTTTCTCGAGTATGTCAAAGCCGGTTTTTATGACGGGACGCAGTTTCACCGCGTGATTGACGGTTTCATGATTCAAGGCGGCGGTTTTGACAAAGATATGCAGCAAAAAGCGACCCGCCCGCCGGTGGAAAACGAAGGCGCGCAAAATCAGAAGGCGGGCCTGAAAAATACCATCGGCACCATTGCGATGGCGCGTACCAACAATCCGCATTCGGCGACCGCGCAGTTTTTCATCAACGTGGCGGACAATGCGGCTTTGGATTATCCCAGCCAAGGCGGTTATACCGTTTTCGGCAAAGTCATCGAAGGCATGGATACGGTCAACAAGATTGCCAAAACCGGAACGGGCACCAAAGCCGGGCACCGCGATGTGCCGGTGACGCCGGTGATGATTGCCAAGGCCTACGTGGTTGAAGCGGCCAAAGCGGATAGCGAAAGCGGGAAAAAGGAAACCAAATGAGATCGGCAAAGGTGCGAATGACGACGACCGAGGGCAGCTTCGTTCTTCAACTGGACGGTAAAAAAGCACCGAAGACGGTCGCCAATTTTCTTGATTACGTGAAATCCGGCTTTTATAACGGAACGGTTTTTCACCGCGTGATGAGCGACTTCATGATTCAAGGCGGCGGCTTTGTGCCGGGCATGGACGAAAAGGAAACGCGCGAGCCGATCAAGAACGAAGCCAATAACGGCTTGAGCAACGAGCGCTATACCGTTGCGATGGCGCGCACGACCGAACCGCATTCGGCAACCGCGCAGTTTTTCATCAATGTACGCGATAACGAATTCCTTGATTATAAAAGCGCGACCCCGCAGGGCTGGGGCTATGCGGTATTCGGTAAAGTGGTTCAGGGCACGGATATTGTCGATAAAATCAAAATCAAACCGACAAGAAACGTAGGCTTCCACGAAAACGTGCCAGAGGAAGATGTGGTGATTCTCAAGGCGGAAGTCATTTGATGCCATGAGATATGAAAAACGCGCCGCTCACGGGAAGTGACGGCGCGTTTTTGTCGGCAATGTCCTATCTTTTTCTTTCAGACCTTCATCTATCCGTACAGTTTCCCGCGCTGACCGAGCGCTTCCTGGATTTTTGCGCGGGTCCCGCGCAACAGGCGCGGCGGGTTTATATTCTTGGCGACCTCTTTGATTTTTGGGTCGGCGACGACCAGATGAACGAGCCGTTTGCGCGAACGGTTGTTGCTGCGCTTGCCGGCATCGCATCGGTAGAGCGCCGTCTTTTTATCCAGCACGGCAACCGCGATTTCCTGTTGGGCGAACGTTTCGCCAAAAGTGCGCGCGCCACGCTGATTTCCGATCCTTACGTGGTGGACATGTTCGGCGCGCGGACGATATTGACGCACGGCGATATTTTGTGCACCGACGATGTGCGTTACCAGCAGCTTCGCAGGAAATGGCGCGCGCCGCAGCGGTTCGACCAAATCATGTTGTTGCCGTATTGGGTGCGCCGTCGTATCGGGCTGCGCTGGCGGGCGGAAAGCCAACGAAAGATGTTGTCTGCGCCCGCCGGTGATGCGGCAGACGTCAATCAGGAGGCCGTTATCGCCATGATGCGGCGTCTTGATGCGGCGCAAATGATTCACGGCCATGTGCATCGCCCCGCCATGCATGCCGTGTCGTTCGATGGGCGCGACGCGCAGCGTATCGTGCTTGGTGACTGGCGGGAAGATCGCGCGCCTTATCTGGAAATTTCCGAAAGCGGCGTCCAGTGCCGGGACATGATCGGCGCCGACGAACCGGCCGGTCGATAAAAGTCTATATAACCCCCCATATTTTGTCGACCAGCGAAAAACGCCGTATTTGGCGATACGCTAAAGCCGAGTGTTCCAGTGCGGCTTGTTGATCATAAAATCCTCAAGCATTGAGTTGTCGTAAATAAGACACAACCGGGCGGCCTTATCGAAATAAATCGCGTATTCATATAAAGGCTCATGAACAATTCATATACAATCCAAAAGGGTAAACCAAAGGAATGAGATAACTCATATTTGAATTGAGCAACACACCAAGTGATTATAGCCATCAGGGAGGGCTGTATGAAAATTTCCTATTTTCTGTTCGCCGGGTTGTTCTTTTTCGTTTTGATCATGCAGGCGCAATCCGCTTCTTGCCAAGCGCCCGCGATTATCCCCGACGGAAAAACACCGACGCAGGTGTCCGTCCAGGAAAACGGGCGATCTGTGGTCAATATTGCCCAGCCTGTCCGCGATGGCGTCAGTTACAACAGCTATTCCCAGTTTTCTGTCGATCGTTTCGGCGCCGATATCAACAATCGCGAAGCGGCGGCGCGATTGATCATCAACGAGGTGAATGGCACGCTGCCGTCTGTCGTTGAGGGAGATATCGCGATCCTCGGGCCGCGCGCCAACTTTATTCTAGCCAACGAAAACGGCATCAGGATCGACGGCGGGAGTTTTACCAACATGGGTTCGATAGCGCTGACAACGGGAAGGGTCGAGTTGTATGACTTCAATCCGGCGCCCGACATCAGCCGGAGAGATGTCCTCTTACGCACCAACAGGGGATTGATCGAGATCGGCGGCAACGGTTTGACCGGCGCCTTTAACCGGCTTGACCTGATCGCCAAAAACATCAGGATCAACGGTGCGGTACGCAACGCCTACGACAATCCCAACGCTGCGGTTCGCGTTATTGCCGGCGATTCCCTCGCGCAAATAAACAGCAATATTTCCCCTGTTGACGATGCTTCGGATTGGCTTGCTTTCCAGGGAGAAGGAACGGCCAATCAAGATCTCATCGTTGACATTACGCCGTTGGGCAGTTTGTCTTCCGGAAGAATAGAAATAGCGGTAACGGACAAAGGCGCCGGCATGCGGCACGCCGGAGAAATTTTGGCACGCGCCGGTGATTTCATTCTTTCCTCCGGCGGCGAGGTCGTTTTTGAAGGCGGCCAGAGCCATGTCGCACAAACCACGCTCATCAGGGCTGAGCGTGTGACCATGGCTTCGGCAGATTCAAATGCGACGACAACGATTACGTCGGGCAAAGACGTTCAAATCGTCACGCCCGAATTTCATCTTTCGGGAGTGAAAATAATTGCCGGGACCGAAGACCAGGAAGGTCATGTCGTCATTGGCGCCTCAAACAATCCCTCACAGGGTTTTTCTTCCATAGCGGGTGTTGCCTTTCCTGAGGGCGGTTTTTCCCCGTCGCACATCCAGGCGACCGGAAGCGTTCTGGTCGGATCGGAGGCGCAGGCGCTTCAAATGTCGGGAGTCGATATTGAGGCGAATGCTTCAATCGGCCTTTTCGGGACAAGAATCGCTATAACGGCGCCCGACAGCGGGGCGTATTTTTCTTCGCTCGATGCCAAAGGCGGCGTTTTGTCCGTCAAGGCCTCCGACGAAGTCACCATCGAAAGTGCCAAGCTTCAGGGCGGCGCGGCCGTCGATCTTACCGCCGCGCAATTGCTGATACGCCAACAGGAATCGTCTCCTCAGGATCCAACAACGCAAATCGTCAGCAATGGCGGCAATGTCCATTTGAAAACTCGGGGCGACGTACTGATTGAGGGCGCGGAAGTTTTGGCGTTCAAGAGCATTATTGCGGAGACGGGAAAAGACGTGAGGCTTTCTTCCCGCCACGACCGGCAAGCGAAACTGTTTGCCAGCGAGGGTTCGCTTCTCATAGACGCGAAAGGCGTCGTATTCAATGACGGCGGTTACCTGAGAGGAAAGGCCGCTGATCCTGATATTGAAAACGCCGCGGACAGCGTCTTGATCAAAGCGGCGCTCGGTTTTCAGAACATCACTTCCAGGGAAGACCATCTGGCCGTCGTCTTTGCCGAAAAAGGCGATATTTCGATTTTCACCGACGGCGATTTTATCAATCAAAGCGGAAGAATCATCGCAAACGGGAATCTTGCCATTGTCGCAAAGGGCGATATCCGAAATTTTCTGGGGAAAATACCCGGTGAAAACGGCGAAGAGAAAACCTATTACACTAAAACGAAAAAACGTTTTTTCGGGCTTTTGCGCAGCAAAAGAAGGGGATATGTGATCGACTATGGAAAAGCGCTTGTCGATGGCAACTTGGCGTATCTCATTGCCGACGGGGATGTGAAAATTACAGGGCGCAATGTTTACTCGATCGGTGGGGAGATTGCGGCAAATAACGGCAACCTTTTAGTCCAAGCCGAAGAGAGCGTATTCAATCAGGCGGTTCGCACAGGCCAGGTGGAATACAGCAGTAACTGCCATTTATTCGGTTGCCAGCGCCTTGCTCAATCAAACGTGGCGCTTCTCGGCGGCAACATGGGCGCATCGCAGGAGCTTCGGATCGTGGCTGGGGAATCGGTACTCAACCAGGGCGGCAGCATGACGGGCATTCAGGGTTTATCCGTCGAGTCGCCCATTACCACGCTGCAATCTCTGGAAAATTACCAGATCGTTTCAAGGACGCACGGCATGCGCAGCTTTTTCGGCAATACTTACGCACAGGTTTATCGTAACGATATGGGCGGTATATTGCAGTCAACGCAAGGCGATGTTTGCATCAGGGGCGATGTCGTGCGCGATGGCGGAGAAATGATCGCGGTAGACGGGCAAATAAGCGTCGAAGGCGAAAATATCCTCCTGCGCGATCCGATACGCGAAAGGCCCGGGTTGAACGGCATTCATAACGGTATTTTTTCGTTCTTATGAAACAGGCGCCTTGCATGAATGCCGCGTTTTCTCTTTTCGGAATAAATCTCCGGGCGGCGCTTTTCATTGTGTTTTTCTTCGGCTCGTCCGTCGTAAGCGCGCAATTCATGGCGCCTGCGCCCATGGAAGATCCGGCCAAGCGCCTTCAGGAAGAGGAGCGCGCCCGCGCAAGAGAGCGGCGGCTGACCCAGGAAACCCCGGGCATAGAGGAAGCGAAACCGTCCGTGATGCAGGAAGACGACGGCCGTTCCCCCGGCGAGCTTCCCGACGCGGAGCCGATGTTTATCATCAATGAGATAGAAATTGTGGGGAACACGGTGCTGGCCGATAAAGAAATAGAAAAAGTCATCGCGCCTTTCCGAAACGTTCCCTTGGGCGTTAACCGCATCAATTTGCTCATTCGCCGCCTGACCGTCGTTTATATCGAAAAAGGCTATATCACCACGCGCGCCTATCTGCGGGAGCAAAACCTGAAAAGCGGAAAATTGAGAATTGACGTTATCGAAGGCTCCCTGGAAGGTCTTCGTTACAACGGCGAGGCATTGCCTTTTGGTGTCCAACAGGCCTTTCCCACGCGCGAAGGGGAAAAACTCTACTTGCCGGATCTGGAACAGGGCATCGACCAGCTGAACAGGCTGCGCCGTAACCGGGCGAAGGTAACCCTTGTTCCCGGAGAAAACCCCGGCGGCACCGTTGTCGAGATCGAAAACCAGCCGCAGGACAGCGCTTATTTCAACCTGGGCTTTGACAATGCAGGCACGCCATCAAGCGGGCGCACACGGCTCCGCGGCAGCATTGATACCGAAAGCCTTTTGGGGCTTCAGGAGTACATGACCGTCAATTACACGGGGACCAGCGAAACCAACGCGGCACTGTTTTCCATCAACGTTCCGCATGGGTATGACTTGTTCAGCTATACCTTCTCGTATTCAGACTATATGTCGCCACTCGGCAATTTCGCGCTGTATTCGGGAGACACCCATTGGCACAACATCGCTTGGAACCGTGTGCTGCAACGCAACGCGGCGGGCAAAACGACGCTGGACGTTTCCTTGAGCCAGCGCACCATGCGCCGTTACATCAACGATGTGGCGCTTACGCCGCAGCGCCTGACCTCAATGCGGATCGCGGTCAATACTTTCAGGCGTTTGGCCTGGGGGCAATGGATGGCGGAGGTTTCCTACAGCCAAGGTATCGGCGCGTTCAACGCAAACACGGATACCGCCGGCCTTCCCGACGATGCCGCCCATGCGCGCTTCAAAAAAGTCAGCGGGTTGTTCAGTCTCGGTATTCCGCTGATCAAGGACTGGTTGTATCGGAGCAGCGTCAGTGGGCAATACACCAAAACAGGCCTTTACAGTTCCGAGCAGCTTTACCTCGGCGGAGAAACGACCGTGCGCGGTTTTGTCGAAAGCCCCGTTGCCGGCGACCGCGGTTTTGTATGGCGCAACGACGCTAATTTCGGGCGTTACTCGGCGCCTTTCGGTCTTTCCGCCATGTTCGAACCGTATGTTTTTCTCGACTACGGAAGAGCCATGCAACTGGTCATGGCCGAATGGCAGCAACTGGCCGGAACGGGTGTCGGCGCCCGTTTTTATGGAAAAAGCGTTCGCGCGGAAGCCAGCATCGGCTGGCCGATCAAAAAACCGGACGGTTACCGGCGTGAGGCGCAATTCATGACCAACCTCAATTATGTTTTTTAGCGGATATTTTTTTATCACAGGAACGACTATCATGAAGAACCCGATTAAATCTTATTGCCTGCCGGTCGCCGCGCTGCTGTTGGCGTTATTGGCTCCCAACGCGCTCGCCACCGAGACGACGGCGGATCATGCGGACGCCGCCGCGCAAACG
>DBDN01000061.1 GCA_002293615.1 Betaproteobacteria bacterium UBA931
TCGGCATTGGCTCAGGAAGCGGGTGTCATGACGGCGCCGGCAGCGCCATTACCTGTTATTAAGGAAGTACCGATAGCACCGACGGCGCCGCCGGTTTCTGCCGCGCCGCAGGCGGCAGGAGGAGTCGCGTCCGCAGAGTCGGCGCCTGTCGTTGCGCCGGCAATGCCGCAATCCGTTCCCATGCAGGAGATTCGCGTGTTGCCCGTTATCATACCATACAATGCATCACCGGCCGCGGTGCAGCCGCCGTTGTCGCAGCAAGCGCCGGCTATTGTTTTGGTTGTGCCGCAGAAAAGCGAAGCGTATCGTTTGGCGGCACAGGCGTTGCGGATGGGNNCGGCGAGAGCGGCACAGGCGGAGGAGCGTTGCCAAGTGGTTGAGCATGAGGTCGGGCAGGTGCTCGATGCCTTTCGGGAGGCGCAACGCATGGGTGTTCAAGTCATCGTCGGGCCGCTGGTGCGTGAAGATTTTCGGGCGTTATTGCATGTGCCGCCGCAAGTCCAAACGATTGCATTGACGCAATTGGAGGATTCGGATGTACCGATACCCGACAAGATTTTCCAGCTGATGTTGACCGTGGAAAGCGATGCGCGTTTGTTGGCGCAGGAGTTATTGTTGAACGGCAAGACCAATGTGGTGTTGTTAAGCGGCGAGACGGTATTAATGAAACGCTTTGGCGACGCGTTTATGGACGAATGGCTGAAAATAGGCGAGATGCCGCCGCGGCGGATTCAATATCAACCGGAGACGGTTGCGGAACTGCGCACGCAGCTTGGCACATTGGCGCCTTCGGCAGTGGTGCTGGCCGTCGAGGGTAACGATGCCGTGCTGGCGTATGCGCAAACCAAAGCCTGGCCGACGTACGCAAGCGGGCATATTTATCAGCGGGCGGCGCAGTTTGAAGGTTTTGCGTTTGATCGCTTGCGTGTGGTGGAAATTCCCTGGTTGGTGGATAGCCAAGCTGAGCGTTTTCGGGCGCTTGGCGCAGTGCCGGATTCCCCAGCGACCGCACGGTTGTACGCGCTGGGTTTTGATGCATTCCAGGTGGCCGCTTCGTTCCTCGGTGGCGCGCCGTTATCATTGGATATTCACGGAGCAAGCGGGCATATCCGTTTTGACCCGAAAGAAGGGTTGTTGCGCAACGGCCAGATGTCGGTTTTTGATGGTGGCAGTTTGCGCGCGTTAAGCGCGCATTGAATTGCCCGTGAAAGCATGAAAGACAAACAAGGCGCATGCGAAAAAGGTGTACGGGGTAAAAACGCCGAAGATCTGGCCACGGAATTTTTGAGTCAACAAGGACTGAAAATTATTGCGCGTAATGTCAGGAATCGTTACGGGGAAATTGATATCATTGCGCAAGAGGAAGATACACTCCTGTTCGTTGAGGTGCGCTTGCGTCGGTCGGCGGCGTTTGGCGGCGCGGCAGCGAGTATTACTGTGGCAAAACAAAGGCGGTTGCAGGCGGCGGCAAGCCTGTATTTGTCGGAGCGCAATGACCAGCCTGCGTGCCGTTTTGATGCTGTTTTGCTTGATGCGCTTGATATACGGCGGATAAGCTGGTTGCGCGATATTTTTTAATCGGATGTTTATGAACTTAGAGCAACGTATCACCAAACAATTCGAAGACAGCATCGCAGTCAAACAACAATCGACGGCAATTCTGGCGCCGCTGATAGCGCGCGCCGCTCATCTGATGGTCGATGCGCTTTTGGCGGACGGCAAAATCCTCGCCTGCGGTAACGGCGGTTCTGCGGCGGATGCCCAGCATTTTGCCGCGGAGCTGGTCGGACGTTTTGAGCGGGAGCGCCCGGAATTGCGGGCGCTGGCGTTGACGACCGATACTTCGATTCTGACTGCGGTCGGCAACGACTATTCTTTCAGCGAGATTTTTTCCAAACAGGTGAACGCTTTTGGGGTGGCGGGCGATGTGTTGCTTGCCATTTCCACTTCGGGGAATTCCGCGAACGTGCTGGCGGCGGTACATGCCGCGCACGAGCATGGGATGCGGGTGGTCGCGTTAACCGGGAAAAGCGGCGGTTTGATGAACGAAGCGCTCCATGAGGATGACGTTCATCTTTGCGTGCCGCACGAGCGCACGGCGCGCATTCAGGAAGTGCATTTATTGTGTATTCATTGTCTTTGCGACGCTATCGATTTTCATTTACTTGGAGATGACTGATGAAGAAATGGTTTCCATTGATTTTGGGCGTGGCGTTTATGCCATACTGGTTATCATTGCAAGGTTGTGCGGCGGTTGCCGTAGGTGCAGCGGCGAGCGGCGTGGTGGTTGCAACAGACCGCCGTTCAACGGGTATGCAAGTGGATGATAAAACAACAGCGGCGCGCTTGACAGCTCAAATCAATGAAAAATACGGCAGTCAAGCGCATATCAACGTGGGGACGTATAACGGTGTTTTGCTGTTGACCGGCGAAGTGCCGACGCAGGCGATCGCGGACGACGCAGTGTATATGGCCAAGCAACAAGAGCATGTGCGCGTTGTGCAGAACGAGTTGATGATCGGAGAAATTTCATCGCTGTCGTCGCGTTCAAACGATTCTTATATTACGTCGAAAGTAAAAACGCGCTTTCTCGACAGTGATTTTTCACCAACGCATGTGAAGGTGATCACCGAGCGTGGCATTGTCTATCTGATGGGGATTGTCGGTCAGGAGGAAGCAAAGCAAGCATCCGAGATTGCGCGGAAAACCAAAGGCGTTCAACGCGTTGTGACTATTTTCGAGTTTACCGACCAAAAGAAATGACCGCTTTTCTGCCAGCGCCGAAGGCGTTTGCCAAGGTTGCGTCATACCATGATGCGCCGACACGGGTGATGATGTTGCCCAGGCCGCTGGTAATGACCAATGGTGTTTTTGATATTTTGCACCGCGGCCATGTTGCTTATCTTGATCAGGCGCGGCAGTTGGGAAATGCGTTGGTCGTGGCCGTCAACTCCGATGCGTCGGTACGTCGCTTGAACAAAGGCGATGAGCGGCCATTGAACGCGCTGGAGGATCGCATGGCGGTATTGGCGGGTTTGGCTTGTGTTGATCTGGTGGTGCCGTTTGATGAAGATACGCCAAAAGCGCTGATCGTGAAAATCATGCCGGATATTCTGGTCAAAGGCGGTGATTATTCGGCGGAGACGACGGCGGGCGCGGCGGAGGTCACGGCAAACGGCGGGCGTTTTGTTGCGATTCCTTTTTTATTTGAGCGCTCAACGACGACGCTGGTCAATAAAATCAAGCAGGTACGCCGAAATGATGCCGGGTGATATTGTGGCCGATAAAGAAGTGGACGCCAGCGGGTTAATGTGCCCGCTACCGATTCTTCGGGCGCGCAAAGCGTTGAGCGAGATGGCAAGCGGTGAAATTTTATTGGTGTATTCGACTGATCCGGGCAGCGGGCAGGATTTTCTGTCGTTCGCCAAACAAACCGGCAATGAGATGCTGGCAAGGGGCGGAGAGCCTGACGGACGTTATTGGTTTATGTTGAAGCGAAAATAGGTGAGCGGTGCGGATGATAGCGTGCGGAGAAAGTTTCTTTCAATTCATGCATTGGCGGGCACGCTTTGGTAATGAATGTGCGACAAAGCTACTTAATTAAAGAAAATAGTTGAGTTTCCAGATATTGGGGAGAACATGATGAGTTTTGCTTTTTCCGGAAAGTTTCCGACGCGTCGTCCGCGCCGCTTGCGCCGCGATGCGTTTTCCCGCGATTTGGTGCGTGAAAATACGCTGGCCGCCAAAGATTTTATCTATCCGGTTTTTGTATTGGACGGCGAAAAACGCGAAGAAGCGGTGGTATCGCTGCCGGGTGTTTTCCGGCGCAGTATCGACGGTATTTTACGTGAGGCGGAACAGTGCGTACGCTTGGGCGTGCCGGTACTGGCGTTGTTTCCGGTCATTGATACTTCATTGAAAACAGAGAAAGCCGAAGAGGCCTGGAACGCGGATGGGCTGGTGCCGCGTGTCGTACGTCGGTTGAAAAAAGAGTTTCCTGATTTGGGGATTATGACTGACGTCGCGCTGGATCCTTATACCAGCCACGGCCAAGATGGTTTACTTGATGAAACCGGCTATGTGATGAATGATGAGACTGTGGAAGTATTGGTCAGACAGGCGTTAAGCCACGCTGAAGCGGGTGTGGATATCGTCGCGCCGTCAGATATGATGGACGGCCGAATTGGCGCGATCCGTGAAGCGCTGGACGCGCAACATTTGATTGATACGCGGATCATGGCGTATTCGGCAAAATATGCGTCGAGTTTTTATGGACCGTTTCGCGACGCGGTTGGTTCGGCGGGCAATCTCGGCGGCGGCAATAAATACACGTATCAGATGGATCCGGGTAATAGCGATGAAGCATTGTGGGAGGTGTATGAGGACATTGCGGAGGGCGCTGATTTTGTGATGGTCAAGCCGGGCCTGCCGTATCTTGATATTGTGCGCCGGGTAAAAGAAACGTTCGGGGTACCGACGATGGTGTATCAGGTTTCCGGTGAATATGCGATGCTGAAGGCGGCGGCGCAAAACGGCTGGCTTGACGAGCGCGCTTGCGTGCTGGAGGCTTTACTGGGCATGAAGCGCGCCGGAGCCGATGGTGTTCTGACTTATTTTTCGCTGGTTGCCGCCAAGTGGTTGGCGGAAGCTCGGTAACGTTTTTTTGAAAGGGCTTTTTATCAAGCTTCCAGCAATGCGGTGAGTGCCTGCCAGTCGAGAAAAATGCGCCGGTCTTTGCGATGGTGTCGCTCTTGCGGCGAAACAACGCGCAACAGAATATGTTCGTGCTGATCATTATTTTCGTATACCGCAAACTGCAGTGAGTTTTTGTGGGCGGCGGTACTCTGATAAGGAAAGCCGAGGTTGATCAGTTTTATTTCAACCGTTTTGGGGTCGTCGCTGATCAGCTCAATGCGCACGATTTGATTTTCGCCGCCCCAGCCTTCGGCGAGCGCGCCGTATAAGCGCGGCGAAAAATCTTTCAATCGCGTCATCCATGATAATGCTTGTTGGCGTTTTTCGCGCAGTGCTTCATTGTGCGGTTTTTCATGAAACGCACCGAACAGGGCTTGCCGCTCGAAGAGAGCGGCTTCGATTTCTTCATGACCAGGCAGCGTGCTGTTTTCGGGAAGCATAAGCCGGCGTGCCGCTTTGCGTTTGGCGTATTGCCAGTCGTCAACGCCGTGGTCGAGGATAAGTTCCGCCGCCAGTTGTGCAATGCGTTGGCGTTGTTGTCGCTGATTGCGTGTGGTCGAAAGCAGTTTGTGGTGCCCTACGGGCGCGGCGATGTTACGGCGAGGCATCAGAAAATTTGCTCAAGCGATTCGGTATTGACCGGCTCCAACATTTCAGTTTCATCCGGCGGGCCGAATTCGGAGTAAAACCACTCTTTATCCGAGCTGGATTCGTCGCGCAAGCCGGTTTCAGTATTGATGGGGACGGATATGATATCGCGTGGCGGATTGAGTGGTGTTTCCGGAATATCTTTGAGTGCATCCTTCATAAAGTCAATCCAGATTGGGAGCGCTGCGGCGGAACCGGTTTCGCGGTTTCCGAGCGAACGCGGATGGTCGTAACCAATCCAGACGATACTGACCAGGTCGGCGTTATAACCGCAGAACCAAGCGTCGATATAATCGTTTGTTGTACCGGTTTTACCGGCCAAATCGTTGCGCTTTAACGAGCGGGCGCGGGATGCGGTGCCGCGGTCAACAACGTCGCGCAACATTGAATTCATGATGAAGGCGTTGCGCGGATCGATAACCTGTTCGCGGGTTTCCTCAAGCATGGTAGGCGGTTTTCCTTGAACGATATTGCCGCGCGCATCGGTGATCGTATCGATGAAGTAGGGCGTTATACGGTAGCCGCCGTTGGCAAAAACAGAATAAGCACTGGCCATTTGCATCGGCGTTACCGCTCCGGCACCGAGTGCCATTGTTAAATAAGCCGGATGGTCAGCGGCGGAAAAGCCGAAACGGGTAATGTAATCCTGCGCGTATTGCGGTGAGATTGCCTGCAATACACGGATGGTAACCAGGTTCTTGGATTTGGCCAGCGCCATACGCAGGCGCATCGGGCCTTCGTAATCACCGCCATAATTTTTAGGTTCCCAGTCGGTACCGCCGGCTTCTTCGGCAGGGATAAAAAATGGTCCGTCATTGATAATGGTGCCGGGTGAAAAACCTTTTTCCAGTGCCGCGGAGTAAATGAAAGGTTTGAACGATGAGCCGGGTTGTCGCCGGGCCTGGGTGGCATGGTTGAATTTATTGCGTTCAAAATCAAAACCGCCGACCAATGCCAGCAACGCACCGGTTTGTGGATCGGTGGCAACCAGCGAGGCCTCCACTTCCGGGATTTGCGAGATCGACCATTCGTTATTGAATTTTGATAGGCGAATTACAGCGCCGCGGGTGAGTTTAAGATTCGCAGGGGCTTGGGGTCGCAGGGCTTTTTCCGCAAATTTCAAGCTTTTACCGGTTAAAGTGGCGATTGTGCCGTCAGAGATCAAGACGCGGAGCTCATTGGGTGAGGCATCAAGGACAACGGCAGGCAACAGGTTATCGTAATTGGCAAGATTGAGAAAAAGCGTATCCATCAAGGCAGGATCATCTTCGCGCGTATCCGCCGGCAGGACCACTTTACTCTCTGGGCCGCGAAAGCCGTGGCGGCGGTCATAATCAAAAGCGCCTTGACGCAATGCATGATAAGCAGATTTTTGCATATCGTTCGACAGCGTTGTCCAGACCGTTAAACCGCGCGTATAGGCTTCTTGCCCGTAAGCTTCTACAATCTTGCGTCGTGCCATTTCGGCTACGTATTCGGCATGCAACGGAATCAGCGGACGTTCTTGAGTATTTTGTGTGCGTAGTACCAACGGTTCTTTTTGAGCAGCGTCATAGGTTCGATCGTCGATATAATCCAATAAGCGCATGCGATCAAGTACGTAATTCTGGCGTGTGCGGGCGCGTTGCGGATTGACCAGCGGATTATATTGAGAAGGCGCTTTGGGTAGCCCAGCGAGCATGGCGGCCTCCGCGGGCGTGAGTTCCTGCAAGTTTTTACCGTAATAAATGCGCGCCGCTGCCGCAAATCCGTAAGCGCGCTGGCCGAGGAAAATCTGGTTGATATAAAGCTGGAGGATTTCGTCTTTCGATAAGTTGGCTTCGATTTTCCACGCCAATAATGCTTCCTGTAGTTTGCGTAGATATGATCTTTCTCGGGTCAGGAAGAAATTACGGGCTACCTGCATGGTGATGGTGCCAGCACCTTGACGGGTGTTGGTGGTAACGTTGGCCAGAACAGCGCGGGCAACGGAAAGATAATCCACGCCGCCATGCGAATAGAATCTATCGTCTTCTGCAGCCAGAATAGCCTGTTTTAGTACTTCGGGCACTTCGTCGATGCGTACCACCGAGCGCCGTTCTTCACCGAATTCGCCGATCAATACGCCTTCACGTGTTACAACCCGAAGCGGTATTTTGGGTTGGTAATCGGTTAAAACATCAAGATCTGGTAGTGTCGGGTACAAAAGCGCGATCACGAATGCTCCCAAGAGCACGACGATCAATAGTAGCCCAATAGCGACAGAACAGAAATAAAAGAACCAGCGAGTCAACAAAACTAAATAATTCCGACAATAATGATCATGATAACGCAAGGCTCGATTGTAGTCAGCCCTGCAACACTTTAATAAAAAAAGTAAAAATATTTTGTTGTATTCGGGACTTGCATGTGTATTTTAATGTAGATTCCCAAATAGATTGTTGATTTCAACGAAAACTTAATTATGTTTACCGATAAAATTTTACTCCCGTTTGGGACAGGAGCATCTCAAGTCATCGGTGCTGATATAGGGTCGTCGTCGATTAAATTGGTTGAACTTTCCGGGCGTAATGGCAAGTATCAGCTGGAGCGCTACGTGATCGAAACGTTACCGAAAGATTTGATTCAGGATGGCAATATTACAAATATTGACCAAGTCAGCGATATTTTCCGGCGCGGTTTAAAACGCTTGGGCAGCAGGATCAAGTTGGTAGCGGTGGCGTTGCCGACGGCGACGGCGATTACCAAAAAGATCTCCGTTCCGGCAGACCAGGAAGAAGAGGAGCTTGAGCTGACGGTTGAAGCCGAGGCCAATCAGTCCATCCCGTTTCCGCTGGATGAAGTCAATTTGGATTATTGGGTGCTTGGCGCGGCACCCAATATGCCGGGCGAGGTGGAAGTGCTGATTGCGGCGGCGCGTCGTGAGAAGGTGGATGATTACTCGGCTATTGTAGAAGGGGCCGGCGCCAAACCGGAAATCGTCGATATCGAATCGCTCGCGATCCAGAATGCATTCAGCCTGATTATGCCCGGATTGCCCGGTAAAGGGCGCGGGCAAAATATTGCGTTATTTGACATCGGCAGTAACGGTACGCGCTTCTTCGTGTTTCGCGACAAAGATATACTTTTTTCGCGGGAATTGAGTTTTGGCGGCAACCAACTGACGGCGGAAATCCAAAGGGCGTTCAGTTTGCCGACGGCGGAAGCGGAAACGGCAAAGAAAACCGGCGGCTTGCCCGATAGTTATAAAAATGATGTATTGCGGCCTTATTTGGATAATGTTGCAATGGAAGTCGCCCGCGCGTTGCAGTTTTTCAGTACAACAACAACCTTTGGTACGGTGCAGCAGGTTGTAATTTCCGGCGGCGGCGGGTTGTTGCGCGGTATTGATAAAGTGGTGTCGCAGCAGGCCAGCGTGCCGGCGACCATTGCCAATCCTTTTTCCACGATGAAAACCGCAGGCCGAGTTCGCGTCCAACAATTGGCCCAGGATGCTCCTTTGCTGTTGACGGCGAGCGGACTGGCTTTGAGGAGTTTTGAATCATGAGTCAACCACGGATCAATCTTCTCCCTTATCGTCAGGAAAAACGTGCACGCAAACAGCGTGAATTTGTCATGATGGCAATTTTTGCCGCGATTGTGGGTGGGGTACTTGTTTTTTTGGGCAATTCCTTTTTGCAACAGAAAGCGGACACGCAAAATAACCGTAATCAGTTGCTGGAAACCGAAATTCGCAAGCTGGATCAGCAAATTAAAGAGATCGACCGTTTGCGTGAAGACATTCGCCTGGCGGTTGAGCGAAAAAATACGGTGGAAGCATTGCAGGCGAACCGTGCTCAATCGGTACATTTGTTGGACGAAATGGCAAAACGTTTGCCGGAAGGTGTTTATCTCAGAACATCCAAGCAAAAAGGCAATACGGTGACCGTTACGGGCTATGCGCAGTCGAATGCCCATGTTTCGGCGTTTATGCGTAATATTGACGCTTCACAATGGTTGAATAATCCGCGTTTGGTTGAGGTGAAACTGGTGACCATTAAAGATGGCGAGCCCGCACAGGGTTCAAGACAATCGTCAGGGAAAGCGGCAGGCCCAATGATCGCTAATGAATTCACCATGATCTTCGACGTAAAACGTGCCGAAGATCGGGAAAAGGAAACTCAAAAAGCAACGGCGGCTGTGGAACAAGGGGGTGCATAATGGAATTGTCTGTAGGATCGCTTGATTTTCAGGATGCCGGAAGTTGGCCGCTATGGCAGAAGTTGGCGGTATGTGCAGTGATAATTGTGGCTATCGTTGCCGCAGGCGTTTATTTCATGTGGAAAGCAAAATACGAAACATGGAAAGAAGCGGAACGCAAGGAAGTTCAGTTAAAACAACAATACACTGAGCGCAAGATTAAGACGATCAATCACGATTTGTATATTGAGCAACTTGACCAGATCCAGCGCGAATTTGGTGTATTGGTGAAAAATCTGCCAAGTAAATCCGAAATCGATGCTCTTTTGGTGGATGTGAATCAGGCGGGCATTGCACGGGGATTGCAGTTTGATTTGTTCAAGCCGGCGCAGAATGAGAAAAAGGCCGAATTTTATGCTGAAATTCCCATTGAAATTAAATTGACCGGGGATTACCACGGAATGGGTGGGTTTGTCAGCGATGTTGCTGCTTTGCCGCGGATCGTCACGATCAACGATGTCTCGATTGAGCGCAATAAAGGCGTGTTGACGATGGCGGCGGTGGCGCGAACGTTTCGCTATCTTGATGAACAGGAACAGCAACAGCAAAAAGCACAACAGCAGAAAGCGTCGGGAGTGAAAAAATGATGAAGAGGATGATTTTTTTACCGTTATTGTTTGCGCTTTTTCTGGTTGGTTGCGGTGAGCAACATCAGGATTTAAGGCGCTGGATGGAGCAGCAGGGCGTGGATGCGCGCGGAAAAATTGATCCGATCCCCGAATTTCCCGAGTACCAGCCGTTCGTTTACAACGCTTACGACATACAAGATCCGTTTTTCCCGCGAAAAATTACAGTTGATGTTGAAGAGGGCGGCCCTGATAAAACACGCCCGCCCGAACCGCTGGAGGCTTTTCCGCTGGAAAGTTTGACCATGGTTGGGACGTTGTCGCAAAAACAAAACATATTCGGTTTGGTGCGTACCGGTCAGGGAGAAATCTATCAGGTGCGCATTGGTAACTACATGGGACAAAACTACGGCAAGATTGTTTCCATTACCGAAACGGAAATCATCTTGAATGAATTGGTGCAAGACGGTGCGGGCGACTGGACGGATCGTACCAATTCTTTGCTGTTAACAGAATCAGGGAAATAAACGAGGTTAGAAATGACTAAAACAACTTTCGATATGAAATGGCGTGTGGCTCTGAAGATGTGCTCCGGTTTGCTGATTTTATGGGCATTTTTGTTGCCATCACTTTCGGCATTCGCCCAGGACAATAAACTGGAAAACGTTACGGTTTCCAAGGGCAGCAATGGTGAAACAATTGTCCGTTTTCATCTGCAATCGGCGCTTACGGGGGCACCCTCTGGATTTACAATTGAATCGCCGCCGCGCGTAGCGCTGGATTTCCCCAATGTGGCTAACGCAATGCAGAGCAATCGCCAGACGATTGATGATGAGGTGGTGCGCAGCGTTAACTTTGTCCAAACCGGCGGTAAAACCCGTGCAGTGATGAATCTTAATAAACCGCAGCAGTCGAAGACCGAGATTGAAGGCAATGTTGTTGTGGTTTATCTGACCGGCGAAATCCAGGATGAGACGACGGCGACGATGCAGCAGGTCCAGCATTTTGCGGAAAGCAAAGCGGGTGACGTTCACCATGCTTTGCGTGATATCGATTTTCGCCGTGGCGCTAATGGTGAAGGATTGGTGGTCGTAGATCTTTCCGATAGTTCGACGGGGATCGATATTCGCCAGCAGGGTAAGCAGCTCATTGTTGATTTTCTGAAAACTGATTTGCCGCATAATCTTGTTCGGCGCCTTGACGTAGCGGATTTCGGTACGCCTGTGGTATTGATTGACACTTTTTCACAAGGCGACAGAACGCGGATGGTGATTGAGCCGCGCGGTATTTGGGAACACTCCGCTTATCAGACCGACACGCGTTTTACGCTGGAAGTGAAACAGATCATTGAAGACCCCAATAAATTGACCCAAGGTTCGCGTAAAGGTTATAAAGGGGACAAGCTGTCATTGAATTTCCAGAATGTTGAGGTGCGTGCGGTATTGCAGGTCATCGCCGACTTTACCGGCTTNNTTGAACATCATCACCAGCGATACCGTTCAGGGCAATCTGACATTACGCTTGAAAGATGTGCCTTGGGATCAGGCGCTCGACATCATCATGCAGACCAAAGGCCTCGATATGCGCAAGAATGATTCGGTGGTATTGATTGCGCCACGCGATGAGCTTGCGTTGCAGGAAAAGCAGCGGTTTGAAGCACAGCAGCAGTTAAGCGATCTTGAGCCGTTGCAGACAGAAATGTTCCAGCTTAACTACCAGAAAGCCGATAATATCCAAAAGCTGTTGTCTGACGCCAACCAGAAGTTTTTATCGAAGCGTGGTAGCGCGGTGGTCGATGCCCGCACCAATATTCTTTTTGTTCAGGATACCGCGGCGCGTCTCGAAGAAGTGCGGCAACTGATCCAGAAAGTTGATATTGCGGTACGGCAGGTATTGATCGAAGCGCGTATCGTTATTGCCTCCGATGGTTTTAGCCGTAAGCTGGGTGTTCGCTTTGGTACACAGGCGGGCTTTACTTTTGGTAATTATGCGATGGGCACGACGGGCTCATTGGTGACAGAACCAACGGTCGAGGTTAATGATAATAGGGTTGAACGTGAAACCAGAACGTCAACGCCATGGGAAATCGCGGCGGGTTCTATATTGTATGGAGCGGGGTATCCGGGCTATTCTACTGAAGAATCGTTGAATGTGAACCTTCCCGTCGCCAACCCGGCTGGCACATTGGCGATGACATTGATCAATCTGGGGTCGGGCAACCTAATCAATTTGGAGTTGTCGGCGCTGGAAGCAGATCACCGCGGCAAAGTGGTATCCAGCCCGCGGGTGATCACGGCAGACAACCAGAAAGCGGTGATCGAGCAGGGTACCGAGGTGCCGTATGTCACGCCGGGGTCTTCCGATAGCCCGGCGACGGNNCCGTATGTCACGCCGGGGTCTGCTGACAGTCCGGCGACGGTGGAGTTTAAGAAAGCGGTATTGAAATTGGACGTTACCCCCCAGATTACGCCGGATAACCGGATCATCATGAATGTTGAAATTCGCAAAGATTCTGTGGGGCAGCGCGTTCAGTTGGGCGGTGGCTTTGAGGTACCGTCGATCGACACCAAAAATGTGACAACACAAATCGCCGTCAATAATGGTGACACAGCAGTTNNGATGTCGATAAAGTGCCGCTGCTCGGTGATATCCCTGTGCTCGGTTATCTGTTCAAAACAACTGGGCGAGAAAGTAGAAAGACTGAACTTTTGGTGTTCCTGACGCCGAGAATCGTCAAAGATACTGTGCATAATGTTCGCTAATCGTTATAAGTAGATGTATTTGTTTACTTGAGTGACTTATCTTACAATGCCCCGATGAAGCTTCATCGGGGCAATCTTTTTCTGGTAGGGCTAATGGGCGCCGGCAAATCAACGTTGGGCAAGCCGTTGTCAACGATATTGAATAAATCCTTTTGGGATGCCGATTCCGAGCTGGAAGAACGAAGCGGCCGTTCGATTGCGGATATTTTCACCCAGGATGGCGAAGCTTTTTTTCGGATGCAGGAAGAGGCACTGTTGAGCGAGCTTGTATCGTTTGAAAACATTGTGTTGGCAACCGGCGGCGGTGTTGTTTTGCGCGAAAACAATCGAGAAAAGTTACGCAATCATGGAACAGTGCTCTATTTGTGCGCAACGCCGGAAATATTGGCGCAGCGTTTACAGCGGGATTGCGGCAATCGACCGCTTTTGTACGGGACAACCGATATGCTAGAAAGGCAGCGCGCATTATACCTGGAGCGCGATGTGTTATATCGGCAAACCGCGCACCTTGTTTTTGAAGAGAGTCATGGCGATACAATGGATGGTGCGTTGGCGGCGATGCAATCACTGCTGGCGAAGTGATTTCCGGCGTGTTGCATTTATCACGAAGAAAATTTGAAGACATCTCGATATGGCAGGCTTAAACGAAAAACCGTTAATCATTAACCTTGGCGAGCGCAGCTATCCGGTGTATATCGATACGAATTTTCTTTCGCACGTCGGGCGGTTGATAGCGCAGCATATCGGCGGATCGCAAGCGTATATTGTATCGAACGACAAAGTTGCGCCTTTATATCAAAAACGTTTGCAACAAGCGCTTACCGATGTCGGTATCGATAGCGATATTTTTGTTCTCCCGGATGGTGAGCAATATAAAAACTGGGATGAGCTTTATAAAATTCTCAGCTGGCTGCTAAAAAAGCACGCCGAACGAGGTACGCCGTTGATCGCATTAGGGGGCGGCGTTATTGGCGACATTACCGGTCTTGCCGCGGCATTGTATCAGCGCGGGATGCCGCTGATTCAAATTCCGACATCGTTGTTGGCGCAGGTGGACTCTTCGGTGGGTGGTAAAACGGCGGTGAATCATCCGCTCGGTAAAAATATGATCGGTTCTTTTTATCAACCGAAATTTGTGTTGATTGATACCCAAATGTTAAATACCTTGCCCGATCGTGAATATATCTCAGGCATTGCCGAGATCGTCAAGTATGGTGCTATTTACGATGCTCATTTTTTTGACTGGCTGGAAAAAAATAAAACACTATTATTGGCGCGTGACGCGGTGGCGCTTGAATACGCTATTCGCGAAAGCTGCCGAATCAAGGCGGAAATCGTGGTGGCAGATGAGCGCGAGAATAATGTTCGGGCGATTTTAAATTTTGGCCATACCTTTGGTCACGTGATTGAAACGGCGCTTGGTTACGGCGCTTGGTTGCACGGCGAAGCAGTTGCTGCGGGGATGGTGTTGGCGGCGCGCTTATCGGAAAAAGTATGCGGGCTGGCGTACGATGATAATATGCGGCTTATCCAGCTTTTACATGATTTTGGCTTGCCTACGGCCAGCCCGGACATTCCGATGGCGACTTGGCTGGAGCTGATTCGACATGATAAAAAAACGCAGCAGGGAAAATTGCATTTTGTACTTTTGATTCGCTTGGGAAAAGCGGTCACTCAAACCGGTATTGCCGAGAAAAGCCTGTATGAGGTTCTGGAAAATACAGCTTCGTAAAAAACTAATATTGATTAACGGAATGATTGACTGTTGCGCGCGCGACTACCCATATATCAACACGGTTGGCGCCTGATTTTAATAAAACTTGAGCGGCAGCATGGGCGGTTGCGCCGCTGGTCATCACATCATCGACTAAGGCGATATGCTGTCCGGAAAGCGATGCTATGCATGAAAAAGCCTGCCTGACATTCTGATGACGCTTGCGCCACGGTAATGTAGCCTGCTTTGGCGCGTCTTTGATGCGGGAAAGCAGGCCATCTAATAGAGGGATCCTTAATTTTTTTGCGAGATTACGCGCGATTTCCTGGGATTGGTTGAATCCGCGTTCGATTTGACGCGTGCGTGCCAAAGGCATCGCCATGAACGCCATGGGCAGCGCGATGGGCGTGGCATGATGTCGCTTTGTTTGGTAAGCGTCATACAGCAAGGATGCCAGCAATTTTGTCAGTACCAGATTTTGCCCGTACTTGAAATTCTGGACAATTCGATCAATGGGGAAAGCGTAGCGGCAAGCCGCGAGTGTTGACTGAAACGGAGGTGTTTTTTTCAGGCAGGCGCCACAGATTGCATTGTTCAGTGTTGGCATTGCGCAATATGGACAGCATGAATCAATACGCGGAAGAGCGTTATGGCACGGTGTACATAGAGGCGATGTGCCGGAGGGAGTACCGCATATTACGCAATGCAACGGCGCCAAAAAATGAAACCAAGAAGCCCAAGCGTGTGTCTGCACGGTTATGATGGCAAAGAGCGCGACGCCGACTGTGGCAGCTGTTCGTGCGCGCATAACAATGAAGCGCCAATTACGGCGGAAGGCATCGATAAAAAATTCAATCCGGGAATAATGGTCATCAGCAGTACACCGCAGCCGAAACCTAAAACGATGCTCGGGTGTTGCCGGGCGATGCGACGCTGTGCCGGGAAAAGAATGCCGTGGTTGGCCAGAGGGTAATCCAGATATTGCAGGGCCAGCATCCAGGCACCGAATGTCCCCCATAACAGCGGAAAAAAAATATTGAATCCCGGAATGAGTAATAATAGAAGAAGCGGCAGTGCGCGGGCGATAAAATACCCGAGCTTGCGTAATTCTCCAAAGGGTGCATAAAGTACATCGCGCCACCATGGCTGTTCGGGGCGTGGCGTTTGATGATTGGTCACCCAATCTTCGACGCGCTCGGCAAGAACGCCATTAAAGGGTGATGCGATGATATTGGCGACAGCGGTAAAACTGTAAAACAAAACCAAAATGGCGCTTAAGGCAAATAGCGGGACAATAAGCCAAGACAACCATGATAACCAAGAGAGCCAATCAGGAAGTACCGATAACCATTGACGAAGTTGCGCATAAGCGCTGTTGCCGGCCCAGTAGAGTCCGAAGCCAAAAAGTGCCGTGTTGATAAGGATCGGCAACCATACCAAAGCGCGCAGCTCGGGATGCAAAAGCAAATGCAGGCCGCGAAACGGATAACGAAAACCCTGGGCAAAAAGAGAAAACATGCAGTCAAGGCAACAGTGTTTTAATACATTGTAGTCTAAATGCAGCGGTATCCATCAGAAAAAAGCGACGCTAAAATTTGCGTCGCTTTAATATAGGTTACCGCTGATAAGCAGCCTACAGCGCAAAGGCTTTTCGAGACGCTTCGATAGTGGCGTCAATATCAGCATCGCTGTGCGCCGCCGACACAAATCCCGCTTCGAATGCCGACGGTGCAAGATTAATTCCCTGATCGAGCATGGCGTGGAAAAAGCGATTAAAGTGGCTCACGTCGCAGGCCATGATTTCTTGATAGGAGGTGGGAATTTGCGGCGCGAAGTAAAGGCCGAACATGCCGCCGACCGATGCGGCGCAAAACGGGATATTTATTTCCCGCGCCGCCTGTTGCATCCCGGTAACCAGTTTTTGCGTCGTTGCCGCCAAACGTTCAAAAAAACCAGACTCGCCAATCAGTTTCATTGTTGCCAGTCCCGCCGCCATTGCCACCGGGTTTCCGGACAAAGTGCCTGCCTGATAAACAGGGCCAAGCGGTGCGATATATTCCATGATGTCGCGTCGTCCGCCAAAAGCGGCAACCGGCATACCGCCGCCGATTACTTTGCCCAGTGTCGTCAGATCCGGCTTGATACCGAATAATCCTTGTGCGCATTGCGGGTGGACACGAAATCCAGTCATTACCTCATCGAAAATCAATACTGTACCGTATGCATCACATAGTGTACGCAGGCCTTCGAGAAAACCGGGTTTCGGCTGCACCAAGTTCATATTGCCGGCGATGGGTTCGACAATCAGTGCGGCAATTTCATCGGGCGCTTTTTTGAACATGTCGGCAACGGCATCCAAGTCGTTATAAGGCAGCACTAATGTTTCGTTGGCGATGGCATCCGGAACACCGGCAGAAGACGGTTGCCCGAAAGTCAACATACCCGATCCCGCTTTAACCAGCAGGCTGTCGCCATGCCCGTGGTAGCAGCCTTCAAACTTCACAATTTTACTGCGCCCGGTAAAACCGCGGGCAAGACGCAATGCACTCATGGTCGCTTCGGTTCCGGACGATACCAGCCGGACCATATCGAGCGACGGCAAACGCGCGCATAATAATTCAGCGAGTTCAATTTCTAACTCGGTGGGCGCGCCAAACGATAATGCTTTTTTGGCCTGTTCGCTGACAGCGCGCACCACATCCGGGTGTGCATGCCCGACAATCGCCGGCCCCCAAGAGCCGACATAATCGATTAATTTTTTGCCGTCGACATCCCAAAGATACGCGCCTTCGCCGCGTTCGATAAAACGCGGCACGCCGCCGACCGAACGAAACGCCCTAACCGGGGAGTTGACACCGGCCGGAATTGTTTTTTGCGCGCGCTCAAAAAGAATTTCATTGCGACCCATCCACTATTCTCCTTGCTTAATCTTGAAACAGATAAATCATAAACATATTATTTTTTGGTTTTTTTCACAGTCTTTTTCGCCGTTTTTTTCGTAGTGGTTTTGGCGGTTGTTTTTACCGAAGTTTTTGGTGCTGTTTTTTTAGCGGTTTTTTTGACCACTGTTTTTGCCGCCTTTTTGGCCACCTTCTTTGCCGTTTTTTTTGTTATGCGTTTGCCGCTGCCTTCTTCTTTTGCGGCGAGTAATGCAATGGCTTCTTCCAGCGAGATTGTTTGCGGGTCGAAGGCGGCAGTTACTGTAGCGTTGACGCCGTTATGCTTGATATAAGGTCCATAGCGACCACTAAACAGCTCAACAGGCTCATTGTCGTCCGGATGTTTGCCGAGTACACGCAATGGTGTGGCAGAACGCGAGCCTTTTTTACTACCTCCTTCGGCGCGTGCTTCAAATTCGAAGCCAATTTTGCCATCCGGCTGTACCACAAGGTAAGCAGAGAACGATCGGCGTGTCCGTGCCGAAACAAATTGCAATAAATCGGTTTTCTTTTCTTTTAGGAGTTTGATAATTTGTTCGTGGGTAATTTCGCGCTGCAAAATAGTTTTTCCAGTGCGGAAATCGCAAGTTTTGTCCGCACCGACGGCTTTTTCGCAGATGTAAGTATTACCGCGTTCATAAACATGGGCGCCGCATTTGGGACATTTCCCAAGCGATATCTGATCGCTGAAATCGACGGGTTCGCCAGAATCGGTGTTATCGCTGTCAAAATCAAAAACGACTTCGCAATGGTCGTTCAAAATGATGCGGGCCGAAAATGGTCGGCCTTGCCTACTGCGGAAACCATCAAGCGGGCCAATTTCATGTGTTTTTATCAAAATATCCGCTTCGATGGGCTCGATCTGCCGTCCTGCCATGATTTTCCAGAAGGCAAAATCGCACTTTGGGTTGATGCATTGGAATTTTTTATATTTTTCGTGAATTTCGCTTCCGCATTTCGGACAAGGCTCGTGCAGTGTCGCGAAATCGCCGGGAATGGTATCGCTCTCGTAATTTTTTGCCTGTGCGACAATGTGCTGTGTCATTTTGACAATGTTGCGCATAAAAGTTTTACGATTGGAGCGCCCGCGCTCGATTTCGTTGAGCTTATATTCCCATTCGGCGGTCAGTTCCGGTGAAAAGAGTTCAGGAATTCCCAAACCGTGCAACAAAGTCATCAATGAAAACGCTTTGGCTGTCGGTATCAACTCTTTACCTTCCCGGTAAACGTAGCGTTCAAGAATCAACCCCTCAATAATCTGAGCGCGTGTTGCCGGTGTGCCTAGTCCTTTTTCGCGCATTGCGGCACGTAATTCTTCGTCTTCGATGGTTTTGCCCGCGCCTTCCATGGCGGAAAGCAGCGTCGCTTCCGTAAACCGGGCGGGCGGGCGCGTGGTTTGCGCGTTGACATCGACTTTCGCGGTTTGCGCTTTTTCGCCTTTTCTCACGGGCACCAAAGAGGAGTCGTCTTGCTGCGCTTCTTTGCCGTACACGGAAAGATAACCGGGTTGCACCAGTATTTTTCCTTCGGTTTTGAAAGCATCTTCACCGACGCGCGTGATGCGTGTGGTCAACATAAACTCGGCGGCGGGATAAAAAATTGCCAAGAAACGGCGAACGACCATGTCGTAAAGCTTTGCCTCCAGTTCATTTAGATTTTTTGGCGCGGACAGTGTCGGGATAATGGCAAAGTGATCGGAAATTTTGCTGTTATCAAAGATACGCTTGTTTGGTCGTACCCATTTTTGTTTGGTGACTTCATTGGCCAAAGTGCCGTAAGCATCGCTGGCGCTCAACATCTTCATCGTTTGCTTGACGGTGTTGACGTAATCTTCAGGAAGAGCGCGGGCATCGGTACGGGGATAAGTGAGCACCTTGTGTTTTTCATACAAGGCCTGTGCCAGCGAAAGTGTCGTACGCGCCGAGAAACCGAAACGTGAATTGGCTTCGCGTTGCAATGTGGTCAGGTCATAAAGCAATGGCGAATTTTGCGTAGAAGGTTTGGACTCCTCTTCAGTCGTTGCCTTTTTCCCCGAGCAACGTGCTTCGATTTCCTTGGCTTTAAATTCGTTCCAGATCCGTTCGGCGCGCAATTCGGGGGCGTCTTCTTTTTTGCTGAATTTTTCATCGAACCAACGTCCGGTGTATTCGCCCGAGTCGACTGAAAATGTACCGATCAGTTCCCAGTAGTTTTTCGGCACGAAAGCGCGGATTTTCTTTTCACGCTCAACCAGAATAGCCAATGTCGGTGTTTGGACACGCCCGACAGTAGTCAGCTGAAAACCGCCGGATTTTGAGTTGAACGCAGTCATCGCACGCGTGCCGTTGATGCCGACCAGCCAATCCGATTCTGACCGGCACGCGGCAGCTTCGGCAAGCGGTTGCATCTCTTCATCGTTGCGCAGTATGTCGAAGCCGTCGCGGATGGCGGTTGCCGTCATCGATTGCAACCACAAGCGTTTGACCGGTTTGGCGGTTTTGGAAAAATTGGTGATGTGACGAAAAATCAATTCACCTTCACGTCCGGCGTCGCAGGCGTTGATTAATTCGCCGATATCTTTGCGTTTAATGAGTTTTAGCAGTGTTTTGAGCCTGTCTGCGGTCTTGGGGATTGGCTTTAGTGCGAATTCAGAAGGAATTGCCGGTAAATGCGCAAAAGTCCACTTGCCGCGTTTGACCTCTTCATCTTCAGGCATGCCGATTTCAAGCAGGTGGCCGACTGCTGACGATAAAACATACTCGTCGCTTTCATAATAATCGCCATGGCGTGTAAATCCGCCCAGCGCTCGCGAAATATCCGTTGCTACCGACGGTTTTTCAGCGATGATCAGACTTTTCATGATTCTTTCGTTTCGGTATTGGCTGACGATTTTTGGTCGTCGGGCGCGAAAAAAGGGGACTCTCTGGCGTGCGATAGTACGGAGTAAACCATCGTGAAGCAAGTTATTCGGTTATTTTTTTATATTGCAACCACTGGGGTAATACAGTGCGTCAGCATGGTTTTGATGATTTATTTAAATAAAATCAATGTGTTATATTAAATTTTTAGGGCGTGGTAGATGGCACAAAAAGCAGTTACGCATATCACCTTGAAGCATCGCAATAGGTTCTTATCTATAGGGTACCAGCGGTTCGTAAACGTGAAATGGAGTCATAGTAAAGGAGGTTTTATGAATGGTAAATATTTAACAAAGCATGGGCAAGGGCACATGCTGTGGCGCGACCCTTTCAAGAATATGGATGATTTATTGAGTGGTTTTTTCGTGCAGCCGGTGGAGCTTGATCAAGCGTTACAGCAGAGTATTAAAATCGACGTGCACGAAAAGCCGAATCAATATGTGATCAATGCGGAAATTCCCGGCGTCAGTAAAGAGAATATTGACGTTTCGATCGAAGGCAGTGTCATTTCGATCAGCGCTGAAACAAAGCATAGCGAAAAAAAGAAAGATGAAAACAACAAGTTGCTTCATCGTGAACGTTTTTACGGGAAAATGCAAAGGGTATTGCAACTACCGCACGATATCGACGAAGAAAAGGCAGATGCACGTTATGAAAACGGAGTGCTCGTTTTGACATTGCCGAAAAGAGCGCCGGATGTCCAAAAGAAACTTGCGGTCAAGTAATTTATAAAAGCAACAAAAAAAGCGCGCCTTTCGGCGCGTTTTTTTAACGGCAAATTACCAAGCGAGTAGAAAATCATCAAATCATCAATACCATTAGATAAGCGCAGAACAGCGCTAAATGCGCTGTACCGTTAAGCGCATTGGTTTTGCCTGTCGAAAATGAATTTTGTGCCAAGAGCAACGCACATAACAAAATAATGATGTTGGGCGTTGACAAGCCAAATATCAGTTCCTTTCCGGTGATCAACGCAATGATCGTGACTGTAGGTACGGTCAATGAAATGGTGGCCAATATTGATCCCAGGAAAAGATTGATCGCGCGCTGTAGCTGATTACGCAGTACGGACCGCAACGCGCCCAAGCCTTCCGGCGATAACACCAACAGTGCAACCAGAAAACCGGTTGCCTGCGCTGGGGCGTTTATTGCCGATAACAATTTATCGAGCGGCGTTGCGTTGAGTTTGGTTAACGCAACCACAAAAATAAGATGACCGAGCAGCCATGCGGCGTGCCAAGCATTGCCATGCGCGGACGGCTTGCCGTGATGGTCGGAGGGATCCTCATCTTCATGCTCGTATACAAACAAAGATTGATGGGTACGCGTTTGTATGACTAGGAAAACGCCATACATTCCCGCCGAAATCAGCGACACAATAATCTTTTGTGTCGGTGTAAATACGCCGTTATCGCTGATTGCAGCGGGAAGAATAAGCACGATAATGGCCAGCGGGAGAATGGCGGTCAGGTATTGTTTGGCGCCGCTCAGATTGAAATACTGTGTGGCGAATTTACGTCCGCCGAGCAGAAGCGAAACACCGATCAAACCGCTCATGACGATCATGATTACCGAATAAAGCGTATCACGCATCAGTGTCGGTCCGGCATCGCCCGCGGCCATCAGCGCCGAGATCAGGCTGACTTCGAGCACAACGACAGAGAGCGTTAATACCAACGAGCCATAAGGTTCTCCCAAGCGATGCGCAAGAACGTCAGCATGACGAACAACACTGAACGCACTGTAGATAATTGCCGTCAAAGCCAGTAGGTTAATGCCGGCGATTAGCGCCAGATGGTCCGTTTTGTAGAAAAAAATCAGAACCAATAACGCCGGAACGGCAAGAAAAAGCGAATATTCTTTATGCCTGGTTTTGGTTTGGCCCATCCGTGTTTCTCCTATCGGGGTCGATTGTTATGCCGAAAGCGAACTCGCCAATGATCGGCAATCAGGATATTTTGGGAAGGAAGTTTAACGGATAGGAATGCGTTTGCGTGATACTTTGCTTGTCCAATCACCTTCGATAGGATGATGGTTCGACATGGCGTCCAGTAATGCCTCCGGCGCACTGTGGACGTGTAACATATCAACATGTTCCGGCAAAACAAATTTTTGCTTTGCCAGATGATGCATCATCGCCAGCAACGGATCAAAAAAACCGGAAATGTTAAGTAAGCCAATCGGCTTATGATGAATATGCAATTGTGCTCAAGTGATGATTTCGAATAACTCGTCCAGCGTCCCAAAGCCGCCCGGGAGCGCGACGAAGCCTTCGGCTTTTTCTGCCATCAACGCTTTACGCTCGTGCATGGAATCGACGACGACCATCGTTTGCGCTTTCGGGTGCGCCAGCTCTTTTTTCGCCATGAAGTCGGGGATGATGCCGTAAACGCCGCCGCCGTCAGCGAGCACGGCATCCGCAACAACACCCATTAACCCGACTTGCCCACCGCCCCAAACCATTTCGATGCGGCGTTTGGCCAATACACGGCCAAATTGTGCCGCTGCTTCGGTATATGTCGGGCTGGCACCATGAGCGGCGCCGCAGAAAATACAAAGGGATTGCATGAGAATCACGTCATATGGAGAGTGGATATTTATTCTAACAATTATCTATAGAAATCCGTATGTAGATATCAATGATAACGATGGTAGTTAGCGTTCACTTTCTTCGGTTGGTTTGAAAAAACAGGATCGGCCGTTGTTTCCGCTTTTGTACTGATCGACACGGAAAACAATTGTCGGCGGCTTCCCATCCATCAAACGCAATCTGCGCGATAACACGGTAAACACCAGTTCCACACCGTTGCTTTCGATGGCAAGCTCATCGCCGGAGGCTGGCCACAGCAAAACGCCGGGCAGCGAAAACTGAATATTGGTCACACCAGCATCTTTGACCATTTTTTCGGCGGCCGGAGTCAGCATAAATTCGATATTGACTCCGTCCAATAACGCCTTGAAAAAATTGTTTTGCCGGGCGCCTAATTCTGTTTGCACCTGAATTAACTGGGTGGCCAACGTATTGAAGTCTTCTTTCATCATTATCGGGGAAGGATTACATACATAAATATGTCAATGAGGTTGTTGTGACGAGCGATTCTAACGTCTGATTGCTGCCTTAAAGCAAAGTAGCACTTTTTGCCCTTTTTTGACAGACAAAATTTGACCTGCCGTTCGGCTGAGGCTACAATCCGATGCTTTCTCTGGAGGGGTTCCCGAGCGGTCAAAGGGAGCAGACTGTAAATCTGCCGGCTCAGCCTTCGAAGGTTCGAATCCTTCCCCCTCCACCAAGGTTTGCGCTTACGGTATAAGCGATAAGCCTTTGAAATGGCAGTGCAAGTTGCGTAAAGTGATGGGATGGCGTCGATCCCGGTGAATGTGCGGGTGTAGCTCAATGGTAGAGCAGAAGCCTTCCAAGCTTACGACGAGGGTTCGATTCCCTTCACCCGCTCCATGTTGGCGTTTGCGCGCTTGGCATGGTAGTGGATTTGATGTGGCGAACCATTTGATGTGCTTGATTCGCCCATGTAGCTCAGTGGTAGAGCACTCCCTTGGTAAGGGAGAGGTCGCGTGTTCAATCCACGCCATGGGCACCACGAACACCGCCGATCATGATATTGGTCGACAGAGTTTAAACACGATTTTTGGATAAAAGGAGTCGGTGAAATGGCCAAAGGAAAATTTGAGCGG
>DBDN01000002.1:0-12750 GCA_002293615.1 Betaproteobacteria bacterium UBA931
TCGGAGTCTCTTATATTCAGCAAGGAGTGGTGCATTTTTGCACCATAATCACCTCACAACCTGGTGCACTTCTGCACAATATTTGACAGGAAATGCGGTAAACATGAAACAGAAGTGGTGCATTTTTCAACCGAAACACTGGCGCACTTTTAAACCGTGATTGACATTCTATGCGTGCTGATGGCAGAAGCTCCCCTGTAACGCAGCCCATTCTTTGGGTTCGATATTTCTGGCAACAGATCCACGGCAACGTTTACCAGACCTTGTTTTCCCAGCACATTGGACCCTGTACCCCGATCTATGCCAACCAAGATATTCATCTTTTGTGACGCCATAAAATTTGGCAAGGTACCCAACTGGATCTTCCGCATACTGCAGAACTTGTTCTTCTGTCAGCGTAATAAATCTAGCCCCTGCGTAATCATCGTGTGTGCAGTAGAAACCGATATCTAATTGCCCTAGCTTCTTTACAGCATCCGCTATTTCCATCTTTCCTCCTATTAAGCCGCGCGCAATTCCACCTTCCGCCCAGCACGTGTTGCCAGCGTAACCAGCATATCCAGCGAGAATTTTTCCCATTTCCCGCGTACCAAATCAGACACGCGAGATTGCCCGATACCAAGGTGGGACGCTGCTTCGGTTTGAGTCCAACCGTTGTAAGAAATGGTTTCTCGAAGTTCTGCCATCAAGTCGGCATGCAATTTAAGCAAGGTTGCCTCTTCTTGGGAAAACCCAAGGTCAGCAAAGACGTTTCCGCTTGATTCGATGATAGGTTCTTTTTTCATGATGATCTTCCGAGTGGATAGACATCCTCCGGGCTTGAGGACGGCGACATTACCAATATCTTTTCTCGCCCCTTTATCCTACCCTTTAATTAGGAAATCGGATGTTCCTTCAAATACTGGAGAAGGGCAGCGTCTACACGTGTCTGCCAGCCTCTACCCGTCGCCCGGAACTGAGTAACAACATCGCTCGATAAACGAATGGTAATGCGTTTCTTTGTAATATCAGCTTTCGGACGACCAATACGAACCAGTGGCTTAACCTTTTCCCATTCTCTATCAGTAAAAGGCACAGCATCATGGTCAGCCATTGCTGCTGCAGTGATGGTGGCATCCTCTTCCGGCGTCGGAATGATTGTCCCAGGTTTAAGTTTTGGCATAGCGTTTCACCTCTCTTAGGTTGGCTCTCCGCAGGCTGATGATTCGGCGGATTCCATCACGGTCAACAAACACCACATTAAACAAGCGCTCACCGATATAACCTAAGCCGACCATTCGATCTTCCCCATAAACTTTTCTGATATCGGGCCATATCACTGCGCTGTCCCACTCGAACGCACCAGCATCAGCGAGAGACACCCCGTGCTTCTCAATATTTTGTGCGTCTTTATCGGGATTGAATGTGATTTCCATAGCAATTATTGTATGTACAATAAGTCTGCTCGTCAAGTGTTTTTGTATGTACGTTTATTGCGTAGTAAAAACGTAGCAGCGTAAAAACGCGATTACGTTATAAGGTCATTCTGTGGCATCACAGAGATTTGCGCGAATGCTGTAATGCTTTGATTTTTAATAAAAAACTATGCTGCTTTGAATATTTGTAAACCGTTGGTCGGGAGTTCGAATCTCTCTGTCGGCACCATTCTTACTACGTTTTCCGAGTCAGCGTTTATTTCGGATCTGTCGGAACGTAGCCAAGCACAGCGGATTTCTCGCCGTAAGACGCAAAAAGGGCTGCGATAGTTTTGCGCCTGCATTGTCTGCAAAAAATCAGATGGTCCTGATAAAAGCGCGGACTCGGCCGCCGATCACCAAGTTGCTAACGCGGTCTGCGGGTATCTTGAACGCGGGGAATGTCGCCTGATTGTCGCTGATGACCGAAATGCAGCCGTCAGGCAGGCGTTGCAATCGCCTAACGTACACCGAGCCGTCCAGATTAAGGACGTAAATATCGTCGCTTAACGCAGTGTCGGAGCGATCCACCAGTATTTTGTCCCGATGCCGCAACGTTGGTTCCATTGAATCGCCGGAAACCATCGCGGCCACAAGGCTTTCGGTATGTGCGCCGTCGAGCGATGCTTTTATCCAGTCTCGGCGAAAGGCCAGTGTATCGACAATCTGCTCGCTATCCCAAACGCCGTTATGTCCGGCAGACGCGCGGATGTTGTATATGGGGATAAACACAAAATTGCTTATTTTCACCGGTTGGCCGAATGTATCGGTGATAATTTTTCCAGTCTCATAGCTCGGGGTTTCTTCATGGACGCCATATGCCGTGGCGGGCTCCGTTGGCGCCGGCAAGTAAGAGGGCCACGCGCCGCGTCCGGTCGCAAGCCATTCAACAGAAACATCTGCAGCCTGCGCGAGCGCCACCAATGTGCTTAAGGTTGGTTCGCCCCCATTAAATATTCTTTGTAATCCGGTCTGTGACAGGTGAGCGGCCAAAGCAAAGGCCCTGACGCTTTTAAATTTCTTGCCAAGCAGCAAAGACAACCTGAGGTGAAAAGGTGAGCGCCCGGTTTTTTCTTGGGAATCCAAATACGCGCTTTTATTGTATTTTTCAACATCCATGCTCATAAGCTTTTGATTTCACAAAATAAATTCAAATGACTGCAAAACAATAAAAATTGAACCTATTAACGTCAATTTCTCTTGACATGCAATATCATTTACTTTTAAAATACGCTGACGATCTAAGCAAAACAGTTTTTTGAAAGCAAAAACTTTTAACAAAAAGGTGTCGCCGATGTGCGTAGAACAAGCATTGTTGCAGCGCTGTGCGAGAAAAAAATCTCACCACACCGTTCGGCATTGGCACGCAAAGCGGCATTGCACAACATCTCACCCACCCGTATGCGGAGCGGGGGAATCGTTGCAAAAGCTATCGGTTTGTCTGTTGAAAAAGTTTTCGTGTCTTGTTGTCAATCTCTCAAAGAAATGCAGTTGCAATATTACCGCCGTTCACGGGATATCGTGAACGGCGATTTTTTTAACTGTAACGCGAAAAGTGATTGAACGCCAGAAAAACGAATCTTGTGAATGAAAAATGGGCATGAAAGAGTTGGAAAGCATGCCGGAGGCTTATTTCATGGGCGTATCCCGACTTTTTGATATGGCAGGGTTTGCGGCTTTTATAAGCTATGTCCGCCGGGGAGGAGTATTCCAAATTTATCAGGGAGCTGCAAAAAATCGCCGCATCTTGCCGGTTGTCTCAATGGGCGCGGCGCTACGGGCGATGTGTCGCCTGACTTTTCGCGGCGCCATGTCGTTAGGGCCAACAATGAATCGGTTGCAGCCTTGCCCAGTTTTGTCTGTTGAGCGGCCTTTCTGGCGTTTCCTTTTCCGGTAAATGAAACGCTGTGGATATGCGGCGAAATACGAATAAAGAAGCCAAGCCGCAGCAGCAGGTATCCGAACGAAATACGGTAATTTTTCGGGAGCGAAAATGATAGTTGGAATCAAGAGTTTTTTCCGTTGGGCAGCATTGCCGACAACATTGGTTTTTTTACTGTGTGCTGTTTTTTCCCAGACGGCGCATGCGCAGAGAGCGCCGGACGGTAACCTGTTCAGCTGCAACAAAATCTATACGGCGAGCTATACGGGAACAGATATCAACAGCGTTAACTCCCTTATTCTTTCGTTTGTTCCCGGGCAGGGAGTCCCGCCTGCCGTGACACGCGTTACCTGGGGGCCTCATCAGGGAACCGCCTTGACAAACCCGACTTATCTTCCCAACGCTACCGGCGATCCGACGCTCGCTTTGGGCCCGGCATTAAATTCAAACGGCGATATTATCAAGAAAGCGGATGGCAGCCCCCGGCTGAGAATGTATAACTGGTGGTGGGGCTGGACAGGCAGCGCGACGACCACGAATCGCATCAAGTATCTTGACGATGTTTGGGGCGCCAAATGGCAATTCCTCGATTATCCGGCAATACCCGAAGGCAACATGAATTGGCATGGTGGCGAGGTTAACCAGCACACCGGCGAGATATATTTGGTTGGGGGGCGGGTAGGAGCCAATACGCTGCCGTGCCCACCCGGCGTGGTGGCAAGCTCGGATATCTGGGCCCGTTTGGGATGTCGGGTGAGGTTGGGCATCTTGAACCCGGCGAAGGGAAGTTTTCGCCATAGCGGGGTGTTGGCTCCGGCAACGCCATCCGATGCCGCGATAGAGAATTTCCAGATCATATCCGATATGGCGATCGACGCGGAGGGTAATGCATACCTTGTGGTGGGAGAGTCCATCAGTTCGAGCGCAACGTGGCGGCTGGTGCGTATTGTTCCGAAAAACACTTCGGGCGGCTGGAAATATAATGTCGTGACCACATTGACCCGGCCGAATACAAATGGCGTGCCGCCCAACCATTACGCGATGGGATTCTTGAACGGCAAACTGTATATCGGATATTTGGGTATCGCTGTTTATGAATGCGAACCGTTGACAGGGGCTTGTAGAGACCTAGGCAGGGTCACACCGCCGAACGAATATCGTGATTTCGCCACCTGCCAGGTGGCGCCGGTGATTCATGGCAAAATCTATAACGACACAAATGGAGATGGTGTTATTTCTCCCGAAGAGAAAAATGCGAAAGGCGTTTCTGGCGTTGTGGTTGAAATATGGGAAGCCGTTGCCAATGGCAAAGTGACGAAGAGAGGGGAACAGGTTACTTCGGAATTGGGCGAATACAGCTTTATTGTCGGATCGACAACGGGAACCTATTACATCAGGTTGAAGCAGCCGCAGATTTGATCGGGGTTTTTGCCAACCCGGGTGTGCCTGATCGGCAAATCGGGACGGCGGAACTATAGGGAGATTTTTTTGCGATAAAACGTTTATTTCTAACGGGGTTCGTATTTAGCGAACGGCTCTCCGAATTTCGGGGAGCCGTTCACATCTTCAAGCGATAGATTGATCTATAGTCTAGCGTTTCCTTTGGCGGAATGTTATGCCCGCTCCGAGCAGCATTGCCACCATGGCAAGCAATGCCCATGCGGGAATGGGAACGGACGCCGACGATGGCAGGGCGCTGGGGGAAAAAACGATTTGTGTGGTTACCGGATTACTGTTGCACGGCGGGGCCACACCACCAAGGCAGACGCCGCCGTCTCCGGGCATTACCGAGGCGATGTTGGTGATCGTTGACGGCGGGCTAGCGGCTACCTTGGCGGTCACGGTGTAAGTGGCGGAGTTTCCCCAGGCCAGGATCGGGATGGTGTCGTCTAACGGTATTGAGCCTGTTGAGGGGGTGCCGCATGTTCCGGCACAAGTCCAGGTGCCGCTGTCTATTCCTGCCGGAGTCGGGTTGTGGACGATGGTGTTGGTTGCTGCGGCGTTATTGGTGGCGGCAACGGTGATCACATAGGAGATGTTGTCCCCGGGCATGACGGCGCTTGTGGTATCACTGGTCTGGGTCACGCTGATTTCGGGCGCCAGCGGCACAGAAGCGCTGGCGGTGCATGGTTTCGGATTGCCGCTGGCGCATATGGCATTGTTGGGGTCGACGGAGACGGTGTTGGTAAAGTTTGCCGGCGCGTCACTGCGAACCGTACCGGTCAGGGTGTAGATCACACGGGCGCCGCCCGGCAGGGAAGGGATGGTTTCATTGATATCGCCGGTATCTCCGGAGTTCGGGCAAGCAACGCCGGTGCCGGCACAAATCCAGGCGACGTTGTCGAGGGCGTTCGCCGGGGGACTATCGTTCACCACCACATTGCTGACGGGGAGGGTACCGTTGTTGCCGACGATAATCGTGTAGGATAAAAGACCGCCTGTGCCAACAGTAGGGTTATCGACTATTTTGGTGACGGCAATCGGGCCGATGGGAGCGCAGGCCAAGTCGGTGGTGGCCCGGTCATTGACCTGGCCGTCGTCGGTGGTGAAATCAATATTGGGCGTAATAACATTCGTGACGGTGGTGCCGCAGGCGGCAATGCCGACGGCGGTAGCGGGCCACAATACGGGTACGCTGATGGTACACGTGCTTCCCGAAAAAGTGCCGCCGGTAAGCCGGATGCGGGTATCGCCCGGGTTTCCGGTCAGCGTGCCGCCGCAGCTGTTTGTGATGGCGCCGGTGGAAATTTGCAGTGGATCGGGAAGGTTATCGGTCACGTTCACGCCCGTTATCGGTGTCGGGGCGATATTGTTGGTGATGGTGATGGTCAGCGTGCTTGTCCCGCCCGGGTTCAACGATGCCGGGGAGAAGGCTTTGCTGATGCCGGAAGGAATGTTGCATGAGCCGCCGGACTTCGTCGCGGCAATAAAGGCCGTGGCGATTTTGCTGGCGTTGCCGGCGTAGCGAACCGAGTCAAAACCGCTTGTGTCGGTGTTATAAAAAAGGCATGCGCCTTTGGCGGCGCCACCGGCGTCAAGATAAGATTCGCTGGTCGGCACCAAAACGGTCGCGGCGCTTGTCGTAGGCCCGGCCGGAGGGATTGACACTCCCGGGGGAAGATACAAGGCGTTGTTCACGGGTACGCCCGATATGGGGCGATAGGAGTTCCCCCCATAAGGATTGAGCGTAGTAAAGCTGCTGCTGTAAGGGCTGGCGGTATTTAAATGTTGGCTTGCACCCTCTCCGACATCTCCTTCCCGAGCCAATGTCCAGTTGGTTTTCGCGTTACGTATTGAGTCAAAAAGCGACGGTGAAGTATGTTGCTCGTCAAAGAAAAAGAAAGCCTGGGCGCGCCGCGTCCGTATTGCCTCATCGATAATGGCAACGTTGGCTGGGGTAACCTGGTTATATACAATACAGGTGACGACAATATCGTAGGGGACGCCGGCCGGCGACGTAAAATCATCGAGTGTCATCGTCGCGCCATTCAACGCATCCTCTTCTACCGTAGCTTCCGTGGTTCCCGCATTACGGAACTCATTGATGCAGTTTTGTTGGATAGCGATGGCATCACTTGCTGTTTCACTGGTAGTGAGAATCAGGATACGTGTTGCGGAGGCGTTTTGGGCGATTAAGAGGCTGGAAGATAAAACGAGATAAAAACAAGCCCACCAGATTTTCTTTATGTTTTTTTTATGACTCATGGTGTGAATCCTTCACAAGATAGTTAATAATTTGTTTATGCTTATATCAACTTGCTTATGAGCACACTATAGCCCTCGAAATATGGATAGTCGATGAATAGTTGGCTAATTCACAAAGCGTTAAGGTTTGAGCCGGCTTTGTTACCAGAGGTATGTACAGCAACCAGAAGTGAGGTTGTATTAATAAGGAAAACAGTCAAGAAAGCGATAGGAAACCGGGCATGCACGAGGAAAAGATGGACGGGCGCGGCATGGCTTGAGGGAGCGCAATTCAAAGCGGGACGTTATGGCCGGCGTAAACAGGCATGTCTGCGGTCGTGGTTTGCCCATGGCGAAAAAAAAAGACCTTAACGGTCTTTTTTTTCATACGGCGAATAGAGGATTTATTCTATTGACTTGGCGCGCCCGGCAGGATTCGAACCCACGACCCCCTGGTTCGTAGCCAGGTACTCTATCCAACTGAGCTACGGGCGCAAGGCGCGCATTATAGCAAACTCCCCTCTTTTTGTGCGCGCGTTTTTTATTTTTTCGGCAACGCTTTCGGCGGCGATTATCGTAGGCGTTTTGTCGCGCCGGTTTTTCGCTACTCGGGTTGATTTTGCCCGATCACGTCAGCGTCTTTGGGCGGCGTGAAAGTGAACAGTTCCGGGGAAATGATCGGGTTGTAATCGACTTGGATAAAGCGCGTCATGATTTTCTGGTTGAATGTATCGTCAAGCTCCAGCATCTTGAGTTTTCCGGCGGCAAAGCCCAGCCGGATTTCCTTGAAACCGGCATCCTTGTTGCGCGGTATTGCCTTAAGCCAGAACATATCATCGCGATCCGGCAACGACGAAATTTCAAATGTTTTATCGAGATCGGCATCGCCCGCAAGCAATGCCGCGGGCGTGCCGCCCAGCGCTTCTTCGCGCGAGCGCACCACAACCTGATTCAAATCCTCGTCGTAGAGCCAGACGCGCTCACCGTCGCCGACAATAAGCTGCGGATACGGTTTTTGGGTTTCCCAGCGGAACTTTCCCGGGCGCAGCAGCATCAGTGTACCGACAGTCGGTTGTTCCGTTTTTCCGGATTTGCCGTAAACGACTTGTTCGAAGCTGGCGCGCATGGTGCGCGTGTCTTTCATGAAGCTCTGTAAATCTTCCTGCGCGCCGGCTTGCGCGACGGATGCGTATAACAGTATTGCGCTAAAAAAAACGGTTATTTTCATAAGAATGTTGTCGGTCATGAATCTTCTTGCGGCGCAGGCGCCAGAACTTCGCGGTTACCGTTGCTTTGCATGGACGAAACCAACCCGGAGCGCTCCATTTGCTCAATGAGACGGGCGGCACGGTTATAGCCGATGCCAAGATTGCGTTGCACCCACGATATCGAAGGGCGTCGCGATTTGAGCACCAGCGCGACAGCACGGTCGTACATCGGGTCGGCTTCCGCATTGAGCGATGAGAAGCCTTCGTTGTCGCCGTTACTTTCCGGCTCGCTTTCTTTGAGCACGCTCTCAACGTAATTGGTCTCGCCGTGTTCTTTCAGGTAGTTCACAACATTATGGACTTCTTCGTCTGAAACAAACGCGCCGTGCATTCGCTGCGGGAAACCGGAGCCGGGCGGCAGAAAGAGCATGTCTCCTTGGCCGAGCAATGCTTCCGCGCCCATTTGGTCGAGAATTGTGCGCGAATCGACTTTGCTGGCTACCTGAAACGCGATGCGTGTCGGAATATTGGCTTTAATCAAGCCGGTGATGACGTCAACGCTCGGCCTTTGCGTCGCGATGATCAGGTGGATGCCCGCCGCGCGCGCTTTTTGGGCGATACGCGCGATGAGTTCTTCGAGTTTTTTGCCCGACACCATCATCAAGTCGGCCAGTTCATCGATGACGACGACGATTTGCGGCATTTCTTCGAGCGGCTCCTGATTTTCCGGATTGGCGGCTTGCGGATCGGTAAGCGGCGCTCCTTTTCGTTTGGCCTCGATGATCTTGTTGTTGTAGCTGGCTAGGTTACNNCTCGTTTACCCGGCTATTGAAACCGGCCAAAGTACGCACGGCCAGTTGCGACATCAGTTTATAACGCCGCTCCATTTCACCGACGCACCAGTTCAGCGCCACCGGCGCCAGATGCATATCGGTCACTACCGGGCAAAGCAGATGCGGAATGCCCTCATAAATGGAAAGCTCCAGCATTTTCGGGTCGATCAAAATCAGGCGCACCTGCCGCGGGTCGGATTTATAAAGCAGCGATAGAATCATCGCGTTAATCGCCACGGATTTTCCAGAGCCGGTCGTGCCCGCAACCAGCACGTGCGGCATGCGCGCAAGATCGGCGACGACAGGGTTGCCGGCAATGTCTTTGCCCAAACCGAGCGTTAAATGGCTGGCGGCATCGTTATACGTTTTCGACGCCAGCACCTCGATCAGGCGCACAATTTGCCGTTTGGCGTTCGGCAATTCAAGCGCCATGCACGATTTGCCGGGAACCGTCTCGATGACGCGGATCGACACCACAGACAATGCCCGCGCCAGATCGCGGACGAGGTTTACAATCTGGCTGCCTTTAACGCCGATCGCAGGCTCGATTTCGTAGCGGGTAATGACCGGGCCGGGATATGCCGCCAATACTTTGACGGATACGCCAAAATCGGCGAGTTTGCGTTCAATGAGCCTTGACGTGAAATCCAGCGTTTCCTGGCTGACCGATTCCGTATGCGGCGGCGCTTCGTCGAGCAGTGACAGCGGCGGCAGCAATAGTGAATCCGGCAAATGCTCAAACAGCGCGCGTTGCTTCTCTTTTTCAACACGCGACGACTTGGGTATTTCCGATACCGGCGGCACGACCAATAACGGTTCCCGCATTTCGCTGTCGTAACGCACCTGCTCTATCGTATGTTCACGCTCGGCAGAAACCTGTCGTCCGATTTTCCGGTCACGCCGCGCTTCGATGCTTTTGCGCATCCAAGCAAAAAACCGCTCGACGCCGTAGCCGATTTTTTCGGCGAATGTCAGCCAGGAAATACCGGTGAAAAATGAAAGCCCGATTGCCCACAGAAGAATGAGCAACAGGCCCGCGCCGTCTCCGCCCAGTAACCTCAATAACGGAAAACCGATCAGTTGCCCGAATACACCGCCGGGTGCGCGTAAACCATCCATCAGCGCCAAACGCGGATGCGTTGCTTCCAGCGCCGCGCTTGACAACACCAGCATGACAAAACCGATAGCGGCGACCAACAGCGAATAATCGCCCGTTGCGTGGGCGCGGATTCGGCGGAACGCAACGATCAGCGCAATAATACCCGCGGCAATCATCCACCATGCGGCGCTGCCCAAAAGATAAAATAACAGATCGGCCACCCACGCGCCAACCACACCGCCCGCGTTTTTTACAGGCTCACCCGTACCGGAAAACGACCAGCTTGGGTCGCCGCGATGGTATGTAGCCAGAATCAGCGTTAGATAAGCCACCGCCACGAATAACACAAACCACCATGCCTCGTGGATTAAACGGGCGATGCGCGGCGAACGCGTCGCGTGCTTGTTGCGCGACGTCATTTTTTTGCTGTTGTATTTTTTATCCGTTTTTCCGAAAAGCATGCAAATATTCCCGAAGGACTGCGGCCCAGACGCCTCTTGTGGCATCAGTATTTGACCGTATATTGTACCTTGTCCTGATTAAGATAAGATCATCCGGCCAGCAGTGTACCTTTACCCGGCCTTGGCATGGTTATTTGTTATGGCGCGGCCAGAATACTGTTTGGTATATTAACGTTAATCCGAGGCAAACCACTTTAAAGGATTTTTTATGGCAGCAGAACATTCCCGTTTGATCATTCTGGGCTCCGGCCCCGCCGGTTATACCGCCGCCGTGTACGCCGCGCGCGCCAATCTGCAACCGACATTGATCACCGGTTTCGAACATGGCGGACAGCTGATGACCACCACGGAAGTGGATAACTGGCCTGCCGATGTCGATGGCGTCAAAGGGTCGGAATTAATGGCGCGTTTTCAGCAGCACGCCGAACGTTTCGGCACCAAAATTGTTTTTGACCATATCAACGCCGTCGATTTTTCGACGCGGCTGCTGCGTTTGACTGGCGATTCCGGCGAATACACGTGCGATGCGTTGATTATTGCCACCGGCGCATCCGCCCGTTATCTCGGGCTGCCGTCCGAAGAGATATATAAAGGTCGCGGCGTTTCCGCATGCGCAACGTGTGACGGTTTTTTCTACAAAGATCAGGATGTCGCCGTGGTGGGTGGCGGCAGCGCTGCCATTGAAGAAGCGATTTATTTATCCAGCATTGCCCGTACGGTCACAGTGATCCATCGTCGCGACGAATTCCGCGCCGAACCGATCCTAAGCGATCAAGTCATTGCCAAATCAAAAAACGGCAACATCAGAATCATGTGGAACCATGTACTCGATGAGGTGCTCGGCGACGAAACCGGCGTCACCGGCGCGCGTATCAGGGATGTGCACACCGACAAAACGCAAAATCTTTCCGTACAGGGCATTTTTATCGCGATCGGGCATACGCCGAACACCGACATTTTTGCCGGTCAGCTGAGCATGAGCAACGGCTACATCAAAGTACATAACGGCGCCGAAGGCAACGCCACGGCGACCTCCGTGCCCGGCGTTTTTGCTGCGGGCGACGTTGCCGACCATGTTTACCGGCAGGCGGTAACTTCTGCGGCGACAGGCTGCATGGCAGCGCTTGATGCAAAAGTGTATCTGCATGCGCTGGCGCATCGGGAAAGTAGAGCGCAATATTGATTTTCGGTACGAAAACGCATTGCGGATTGTTTTCGGAGAAAAGTTATCAGTAGTTGGCGAGGCTTGCGTGCGACCTGAGGTTTGCCGGATCGTTTTGCCGCCGCACCCTCAAGTCGCCGTTCTGATCTGGGTTAACCGTATGCTTATTGTTGCGGTGGGTTGTTTGATCGGTTCGAAAGTCAGCGTGAGACACTGAAAATGCCTATAATCCCGATTTTTGTTGTGAAACGTTGGCCAATAGAATATGACGCTCGCCAAAAGCTTTGATCCCGCCGAAATAGAAAACCGCTGGTATCCACAGTGGGAATCGTCCGGTTATTTTTGCGCCGGTCTGGATACGTCCAAGACCAAAGAAAACAGCTTCTGCATTTTGTTGCCGCCGCCGAACGTCACCGGCACGCTCCATATGGGGCACGGTTTTCAGCAGACGATTATGGACGCGCTGATTCGCTATCACCGGATGCGCGGCTTTAACACGTTGTGGCAGCCGGGCACCGATCATGCCGGCATCGCGACGCAGATTGTCGTCGAGCGGCAGTTGGACGCCAAAGGCGTGTCGCGCCATGAATTGGGGCGGGAAAAATTCATTGATGAAGTCTGGAAGTGGAAAGAACTTTCCGGCAACCGCATTTCGCAGCAGATGCGCCGCTTGGGAACATCGCCCGATTGGAGCCGCGAACGTTTTACGATGGACGAGGGTTTATCGCGTACGGTGACGGAAGTTTTTGTCCGTCTTTATCGCGAAGGTTTGATTTATCGCGGCAAGCGCTTGGTGAACTGGGATCCGGTGCTGGGTACGGCGGTATCCGATCTTGAGGTGGATAACGTCGAAGAAGACGGTTTTATGTGGCACATTCTCTATCCGTTCAGCGAAGGGGCGATCAACGGCCAATCGGGATTGACGGTGGCGACGACGCGCCCGGAAACGATGCTGGGCGACGTGGCC